>DATCAX010000218.1:0-2592 GCA_036512375.1 Candidatus Angelobacter sp.
GATGCCCCAGCGTACTCCATCCCATACCAGCAGGATCAAAGGCTTGAAGAGGTGCATGGTACCGCTCTGCACCCAATTCTCCACTTCGGTACCGAACGCCACCAGGATGGTCGCGAAGCCCAGCGGAACCAGTGCCAGCAGCACCAGATAAAGCGCGATCGCGCGCTCCCGCCAGAAGCCCCACGTATTGGCCATGCCATAGGCTTTGCGGAAGCCATCCATCCAGGAAATCATTACTCCCGTCGCGGCCAGCAACGTAACGATGGAAGCCGAGTAGATGATGCGCGTTGCATGGTGCTGCTTGCTCTGTAGAAACGAAAGCGCCACGGAGCGCGATCCCGGCGGCAGTACCCACCCCACCGCGTCGCCAATCTGTTCCAGAAAGCCTTCCGTGTTGTGCGACGCTTCCAGCACAGACGTGACCACCAGGAATGCCGGAAACAGCGTCAGGATTGACGAGTATGCCGCTCCTTTGGCCACCGAAAACTGCCCGTGTTGGAAGGCCTGCCAAAAGGCCCGACGAAGCCGCGTAAAGTGCATTAGCTGAATAGGTTAAAGGGGCTTGAAAGCGTTCGCAACTAAAAGAACTCAGCTTTCGCCGGCGATTTGCGATTTCTTAACGTTGCGAGCTCTTCCTGGCGGCTTTTTGCCGTTTACCCTTTTTCTTAATAGCGCGCGATCTGTCAGGCACCAAAAGCATGTCTCCATTCACTTCGACGAATTTCATGGGTGCGTCGAAATCGGGGGCCATCCAAATCTGACCGTGATAGAGCCCAAGGAGGCGCTTTGTGGACTGTTCGGCTGCTTTAGAGGAGGTTTTTTCATATTCTCATCCACAATATACCGCAATCTCATATTGATGATTGGACAGCAAGCAATTTTTCTATCTGCGACCATCTGCGCAAATCTGCGGGTAAATAAAAACGGGCTGGATTTTTCCAGCCCGCTCTAGTTTGTTCATCAGTTAATGATTGTTTACTCGGGATTCACCTGCCCCAAAAAACCGGGCCAGCTCTCGCCGGCCCGGATCGATTCAGCTCAATGCAATTGTTTACTCTGCAGCCATCTCTTCGGCTTCGCCTTCCTGGCGCAGGAGTTCCAGCGCACGCTCGGCTTCGGCGTATGCCTGGGAGACTTCTTCCTGCACCTTGGCGGCAGCCTGCTCGAGTTCCGGAGCCAGCTTCACGTTGCGATAGTGGTCCATTCCCGTGCCGGCCGGAATCAAGCGGCCCACGATAACGTTCTCCTTGAGTCCGCGCAGGTGGTCCACAGCGCCCTGGATTGAGGCTTCTGTGAGTACCCTGGTGGTCTCCTGGAATGACGCCGCGGAGATGAATGACTCGGTTGAGAGCGAGGCCTTGGTGATGCCCAGCAGCAGCGGACGGCCCGTTGCCGGACGGCCACCGTTGGCAATCACACGCTGGTTCTCTTCGGTAAAGCGGAACTTATCGATCTGCTGTTCCAGCAGGAATGTGGTGTCACCCACGTCCTCCACTTTCACCCAGCGCATCATCTGGCGGACAATCACTTCAATGTGCTTGTCGCTGATGGTGACGCCTTGCAGACGATAGACTTCCTGGATTTCATTTACCAGGTAAGACTGCAGTTCCTTCTCGCCCAGTACGGCCAGAATGTCATGCGGGTTCAGCGGTCCGTCCATCAGCGGTTCACCCGCCCGGACGCGCTCGCTTTCCTGCACGTTGATGTGGACGCCCTTGGGCACCGAGTATTCCTTCTCTGTGCCGTTATCGGCCACCACGTAGATTTTGCGCTGGCCTTTTGAGACCTCGCCGAATTTCACCACGCCATCGATTTCGCTGATGATCGCGGTTTCACGCGGCTTGCGGGCCTCAAACAATTCAACCACGCGCGGCAGACCACCGGTGATGTCCTTGGTCTTGGTGGTTTCACGCGGGATCTTCGCCAGCACGTCGCCCGGATGAACTTCATCACCGTCCTGCACCATCAAGTGGGCGCGTGACGGCATGAGGTAACGCCGGGGTGATTTTGCCTTGATTACGATTGCCGGCTGGCGTTTCTCGTCCGGTGACTCACCCACCACATGGCGGGAGAGGCCGGTGACTTCGTCCACTTCTTCATGGAGCGTCACGCCTTCCTGCAAGTCTTTGAACTGCACGGTGCCGCCGACTTCCGTGAGGATAGCGAAGGTATAAGGGTCCCATTCGCCCATAATCTGCCCCACGTTAATCTGTTGCCCATCCTGGACCTTGAGCCTGGCGCCGTAAACCACCAAGTGGCGCTCCTTTTCGCGGCCCTTTTCATCCACCACGGCAATGGACATCGCCCGGTTCATTACCACCAGATCGCCCGATTTTGCCTTTACTGTCTGGGGATTGATGAAGCGCACCATACCGGCCGCGCGCGCTTCCAGTCGAGATTGCTCAGACACACGCGATGCCGTACCGCCGATGTGGAACGTACGCATCGTCAACTGCGTGCCCGGTTCACCGATGGATTGAGCCGCGATCACGCCCGTTGCCTCGCCCAGCTCAACCATGCGGCCTGAGGCCAGGTTGCGCCCGTAGCATGCAATACAAACGCCGCGTTTCGATTCGCAGGTCAACACGGAGC
>DATCAX010000219.1:0-12182 GCA_036512375.1 Candidatus Angelobacter sp.
TCTCTTCGTTACTTTCAAAATATATGTTTCGCGATAGAGCCTTGCTGCGACCCACGAAGCACCCCAAGAGGTCGATGCGCCGTAGCGTAGGCCGCCATACGTCCGAAAGTGTCGGCCTACGCAGGTGGTCAATCGATGCGGTCGATGAATTCGCGCAGGAGCGGCAGCACCTTGTCCGGCGCCTCCCAAACGCTCTGGTGGGCTGTCCCCTCCGCGACCACGAATCGCGCATCAGGAATGAGCCCAGCTTGTTGGTGTGCGATATCGACCGGGAACAAGCCATCCTCCGCACCCGTCAAGAACAGGGTGGGTACCCGCACATGTGGTAGCTGCGGGAGCAGAGAAGGTCGATCCAGCATGGCCGACCGCACCGCAAGGACAAGGCCGCGACGGTCGGAAGCGCGGATGCAGTCCATGATGACCTCGACCCGATCCGGGTGCGCCAACCGCACACTCGGAGCGATCTGCGCCTCGGCAATCGCGCGCGGGACGAAGAGTCGCGGCCCGAGCCAGCGGAGGAGCAGGTAGGTAGTCCAGAACAGCGCACGCCGACGGCCCGACCACTCGGCCATCGGCGCGTTCATCACGATCAGGCCCCGCACGCGGTTCCTGTGGCGTACTGCGGCGAAGATGCCCACTTGGCCTCCCCAGGCGGCGCCGATCCACGTCGCGCGCTCCACATTCATAGCGTCGAGCACGCGCATGGCCGCGTCGGCACAGTCCGCGAGTGAGAAGCGGCGCCCGCTCGAACCACTCTTTCCATGCCCTGGGCCATCGATGACGATCACGCGGTGGTCGCGTGCGAACTCGTCAATGATTGGCTGGAGCGTACGACTGTCGCAGAAGAGGCTAGGCCAGCACAACAGCACCGCGCCGGCGCCCCGCTCCTCGACGTAGAGTTGGCCGACCAAGGTATCAACGTGGCCCATGAGTCCTTTCTCAATGTTGATGATTCGCCAAGTTTGCACTGCGTGTAAAGCGTGCCGAGGGATGGCCGTCCTGACCATCTAAAAAAATCAACTAAGCCTTACCAATAGTATCTCTTCCCGCATCTGCATTTGCGGATGAGCGATAACCGGCTTGTTAAACTGGTCTCTGGAACATGCTTGCTCACGTCCAGACGGTATAAAAATGGACAGAGATTAATGCAACATAAGGGCGTGAATTCTGTTTCCTCGCTTTCACATAATTCGGCGCGATGTTGGCGAGATCTTGGGTTCAGTCACGCTAACCCGGTCCCTGCCGGCGATAAAACTTCGGCAACTCAGGCCGGTTTTCATTCTGGATTGACAGATAGGCGAACAAATGGTAAAAGTAGGGAGATATTAGTCCTCCCCCTGGGCCATTCGTCTTTGAGGTAGATCAAAAACTTAGCAACCCAGAGCTCACGACCCTCTGCTGATTCTTGGGTGTCTTGGGTGACCTTGGGTGGAAATGGGTGAACGCAGGGGGAGGGGCGGGGGGGCCGGCTGAAAGTACAGGCAGAGGGCTGCAAAGCCAGATTGCCAAGATCGCCGGAATTGCCAAAATTGAAGATTTAACGGCCGATTCAAACCGCTGCCCCCAAGACGTTACCTTTGGCCGTGCGTCTAATTTGAATCGCAGCGAGATTGGCCTTAATCCAAACGGTGTGCGAAATCGCACACGCCAACTCCAGTACCCCCAAGTCAGGTAAAATAGATAGATTCATGCTGAAAATGAAGAACTTAGCAATACAGGCAATCGCGGTGAGCGGGCTTGCATTCATAATTATGGGTTGCGGGAGCGGCGCAAAGGCAGGCGCTCCGGCTGGGCCGCAGGCTTTCCCCGTAAAGGTGATGACGGCGCAGGCGGAAACGGTCCCGCTCTCTACCGACTATCTGGCTACCTTGCGTTCACGCAACGCCGCCACGCTCCAGCCACTGGTGGAAGGCGATATTACCAAGATTTTTGTCAATTCCGGCCAGCGGGTTGCCACGGGAGCGCCAATCCTGGAAATCGACCCGCGCAAGCAGCAAGCCACGGTCAACAACCAGGAAGCAGGGCTGAAGTCCAAGCAGGCGGTAATGCAGCAGGCCGCCGTAGATCTGGACCGCAAGAAGAAGCTTTATGCCGCCGGCGTCACTGCCAAAGCAGACCTGGACCAGGCGCAGAACACCTATGACGCCGCCAAAGCCGACGCCGAGGCGTTGCAGGCGGGAATCCGCGAACAACAGGTGCAGCTGCATTACTACACGGTACATGCGCCGGCGAATGGCGTGATCGGCGATATTCCGGTCCATGTGGGCGACCACGTGAGCGCGACAACGGTGCTGACAACGGTGGACACCGGCGGCGCACTGGAGGCGTATATCAATGTCCCAGCGGAGAAATCTTCGGCGCTAAAAATGGGCATGCCGGTGGATTTGGTTGACGATCAGGGCAAGCCGCTGACCCGCACCAAAATCTCCTTCATCTCACCGCACGTGGATACCGATTCACAAACGCTGCTGGTGAAAACCCAGGTGCCAAACGCGGACATGAAGTTTCGCAACGCCCAGCAGGTGCACACCCGCGTGGTGTGGTCAGAGCGGAAGGCAACGGTGATCCCGATCACGGCAGTAACGCGCTTGAGCGGAAAAGTTTTCGCGTTTGTGGCGGAAGGCAACGGGCAAAGTGCCGTGGCGCGGCAACGACTAATCCAGGTGGGCGACCTGGTGGGCAATGATTATGTGGTGCTCGATGGCATCAAAGCCGGGGACAAAATTATTATCACCAGCGTACAGATGCTGGCCGACGGCATGCCCGTGGTGCCTCAGTCGTAAATAGCTTTTCGCCGCAGATCAGCGCAGACAAACGCTGATCAAAAAATTTTATCCGCGTTGATCGGCGTTGATCCGCGGTAATAGTTTAGGAACCATTCATGGTTGACTTTTTCATTAGAAGGCCGGTTTTTGCCACGGTATGCTCGCTGCTGATTGTGCTCGGCGGAGCGGTGTGTATTCCTACGCTGCCGATAGCGCAATATCCCAACCTGACGCCTCCAGCGGTAAGCGTGAGCGCCTTCTATACCGGCGCAAACTCACAGGCCGTGGAAACCAGCGTAACCACGCTGCTGGAGCAGGCCATCAATGGCGCGGAAGGCATGCGCTATATGAGCTCCACCAGCGGCAATGACGGTTCAGCTTCCATCAACGCCACTTTTGACCTGGACCGTGATCTTGACGTGGCTGCCGTTGACGTACAGAACCGCGCGTCCAGCGCGCTGGGACGCCTTCCGACCGAAGTGCAGACCACCGGCGTAAGCATCAACAAGAACACCGGTTCGTTTGTGGTGGCTTACGGGTTCTACTCAGACAATAAGGAATACGACAGCCTCTTCATCAGCAACTACCTTGACCTCTATGTGCGTGACGCCATCAAGCGCGTGAAGGGGGTGGGCAATGTAATCATCTTCGGCGAGCGCAAGTATTCCATGCGGCTCTGGCTTGACCCGGTACGCCTGGCGGCGCGCGGCCTTACCGCCGGTGATGTAACCGCGGCACTACGCGAACAAAATGTCCAAGTCGCAGCAGGACAAGTTGGGCAGCCGCCTGCGCCTGCCACCCAGGCTTACCAAATCAGCGTTCGCGCCGTGGGCCGGTTGAGCGACCCCAAGGAGTTCGACCACATTGTGGTAAAGCGCACGACCAATGGCTCCCTGATTGAACTGCGTGACGTGGGCCGCGCGGAGCTGGGTGCGGAAAGTTATGGCGGCCAGCTTCGTTATAACGGCCAGGACGCCATGGGCCTGGGCGTACTGCAACTCTCCAACGCCAATGCCCTGCAGGTGCGTCGCGACGTGCAGACTGAGATCGAACGGCTGGCACAACGATTCCCGGCCGGACTGAAATATCAGGTGGCGTTTGACACCACGCGCGCGGTCGGCGAATCCATCCGTGAAGTGCTCAAGACGCTGGCAGAAGCCATCCTGATCGTGATCGTTGTCATTTTTCTTTTCCTGCAAGGCTGGCGCAGCACGATCATTCCGGCCATCACGATTCCCGTTTCGCTGGTGGGAACATTCATCTTCGCCAAATTTTTCGGCTTTTCCATCAATACGCTGACTCTGTTCGGCATCACCCTGGCCACAGGACTGGTGGTAGACGATGCCATTGTGGTGATTGAAAACGTTGAGCGCCACATTGAAGAAGGAGTGCGCGATCCGCGCGAAGCCACCAGGATCGGCATGCGCGAGGTAACCGGCGCGGTGGTGGCAACGTCACTGGTTTTGATCGCCGTATTCGTCCCGGTGTCATTTTTTCCCGGCAGCACCGGCAGGCTCTATCAGCAGTTTGCGCTGACCATTGCGTTCTCCATTGCGATTTCAACTTTCAACGCGCTCACGCTTTCACCGGCGCTGGCGGCTTTGCTGCTGCGCCATCGCGACGGCCCGCAGAACCGTTTCTTCTCCGGGATTAACAAGGTCATCCGCAGTGCGACCTCCGGCTACCAATCCATTCTTCACCATTTGACGAACCAGCGCGCAGCGGTGGTGGTGGTCTTTCTGCTCGGGCTGGGCGCAACGTACTTCGTCTACAACAAGGTGCCCACCAGCTTTGTACCGCAGGAAGACCAGGGATACTTCTTTGTGATCGTGCAGGCGCCGCCCGGAGCTTCATTGCAGTACACCACCAAGGTGATGGACCGGGCGGCCGCGATCGTGAGCGCGAACCACGATGTGGAAGGCGTTTTCTCCGTGCCGGGTTTCAGTTTTAGTGGCAGCGCCGCAAACCAGGGAATTATTTTTGCCAGCCTGAAAGACATCAGTCAGCGCAAAGGGAAAGAGCACAGCGCCGAAGGAGCGCTCAATACCATCCGCGGGCAGTTGATGCCCATCAATGAAGCGATGGTGATCGCGTTCGATCCCCCGGCCATCCAGGGCCTGGGCCAGTTTGGCGGCTTTGCCTACGAACTGCAACAAAACGGCAGCGGCAGCCTGGATGATCTGGAAACCGTGGTGCAACAGGTGATCGCCAAGGCGAACACTCGACCCGAACTGGCGCACCCTCTGTTTACCACGTTTACGGCGCGCGATCCCCAGTTTGTGGTAACGATTGATCGCGAAAAGGCCAAGAGCCTGAATGTCCCTTTCTCGCAGATCACTTCCGCGCTGCAAATCTATATGGGATCGCAATACGTGAACGACTTTGATTTCAATAATCGCTCCTACCGCGTGATGGTGCAGGCTGACCAGCAATACCGTTCGCAGCCGCGCGACCTGCGCCAGTTCTATGTGCGCTCTGACGACAATCGCATGATCTCTCTGGACAACCTGGTGACGGTGAAAGAAGGAACCAATGCCAGCGTGATCAATCATTACAACTTGTTCCGCAGCGTTGAAATCGATGGCAGCGCCGCTCCCGGCTATAGCTCCGGCCAGGCCATTCTGGCGATGGAAGAAATCTCAAAAGAAGTCCTGCACCAGGGCTACTCATTTGAGTGGACCGGAATTTCTCTGGAAGAAATCCAGTCCGGCGCGCAGACCGTGATGCTCTTCGGGCTCGGCCTGCTGGTGGTGTACCTGACGCTCTCTGCGCAGTATGAGAGCTTTGTGCTGCCATTCATTATTCTGCTGGCTGTTCCCATGGCGGTGTTGGGAGCGCTGCTGGCGCAATCACTGCGCGGCCTGCAAAACGACGTTTATTGCCAGATCGGTCTGGTGATGCTGATTGGCCTGGCCAGCAAGAACGCCATCTTGATCGTGGAGTTTGCCGAGCAGTTGCAGCATCGGGGACTGAGCCTGGTGGATTCGGCCATTGAAGGCGCACGCCTGCGTCTCCGGCCCATCCTGATGACTTCGATCGCCTTCATTCTGGGCGTGCTGCCTCTGGTCTTTGCCAGCGGCGCGGGCGCCGCAGGCCGGCACTCCGTCGGCACGACAGTATTTGGCGGAATGATTTTCTCCACGCTCCTGAATCTCTTTATCATCCCGGTGCTTTACATTCTGGTGCGCGGATTGCTCCCCATGAAGCTCAAACCGGAACTGGTGGAAACGCCGGAACTGGTGGAAAAGAGCGCGTAGCAAAGGCTGCTTCGAAGCGATTGGCGGGAGCAACGGTGCTCACGAAGCGCGATCGCCTAAAGTCTAAGTGGAGACCACTGGAACTCTGCCAATGAAAAAACTTGCTCTGCTGTTTCTGCTTGCGCTGTCTGCGGCCTCTGCGTTTGCCGTCACAAAACCGGAAAAGCAAACCATCGCCTCGCAGGGCGCGGAACGCACCTACTACACCTTTGTACCGGACAAATTGGCAGCGCCTGCGCCGCTGCTTTTGCTCTTACATGGCTCCGGGCGGGACGGAATGTCACAAATCGACGAGTGGAAAGGTCTGGCGGAGAAAGAAGGCATCATTCTTGCCGCGCCCGATTCCGCAAACTCACGGGAGTGGAGCATGAACACGGACGGCCCCGAATTTCTGCACGATGTTGTGGAGGCTGTCCGCTCAAAGCATTCTGTTGACGACACGCGCTTGTACATATTTGGGCATTCCGCGGGAGCGGTGTTTGCGTTGTACATGGGCGTGATGGAATCCAGATATTTTGCCGCTGCCGGAGTTCATGCCGGGGCCATGGGCGAGGATTTTTATCCTTATCTCGACCTCGCCAAGCGCAAAATTCCAATCACTATCTGGGTGGGCACAGAAGATCAGTATTTTAAGTTGCCGATGGTGAAAGCTACCCAGGCGGAGTTGAACAAACACGGCTTCGATGCCAGGGTAGTGGAAATGAAAGCACATGACCACAACTACTACGCGGTATCGAAAGAACTGAATCCAAAGATCTGGGAATTTTTGCGCAATACCAAGCTCAATGAGGAAGCAAGTTGGCAGGTCTATCAACGAAAATAAAATTCAGATAGCCCTGAACCGGTCACGGGAAATAAGGCGGCCGCTTCAGTTACGCAGGGGAATTGCCAACAGAGTTTGGATCTTGCACGCAAGCTCCTTCAGCGAATATGGTTTCTGAAGAAAAAACATTCCCTGCTTGGAAATGCCGTTTTGCAGCACGATGTCGTCGGTATAGCCGGAAACGTAGAGAAGCCTGGTGTTTGGCCTGAGTTGCAGGAGATGATCGGCAAATTCCCGACCGCTCATTTTGGGCATGACCACGTCAGTGATGACAAGATCAATCTGGCCAGCCGCGGCCAACAAATCCAGCGCCTCCGGACCACAACTGGCGCAGGTAACCGAATAGCCCATGGAGGTCAGAAATTCGGCGCTGACGTTGCGTAATTCCAATTCATCCTCCACCAGCAGGATGCTGCCGTGGCCCCTTTTTGTTTCCTGCTGGACTGCTTCACTGGCGACCGTCACATCGGGGACCGTCACCGGAAGCAGAATGGTGACCTGAGTTCCCTTGCGCGGACTGGACTCAATGACGATCTCTCCACCGCATTGCTGAACGATGCCATACACGGTAGCAAGCCCCAGTCCCGTCCCGCGCCCGACCTCTTTTGTCGTATAGAAAGGTTCGAAGGCATGCAAGCGTGTTTCGTCATCCATACCGACGCCGGTGTCGCGAATGCGTATAGCTACATACTGGCCGATGGCGACACTGCCGGAAGCAGTGAGTACAGGACGTAGCACGTCTTCGGTCGCCACAAATATCTGGCCGCCCGCGGGCATGGCGTCGCGCGAGTTGATGACAATGTTAAAAATGATCTGCTCGAAATGTGTTTTGTCAATTACCACGGTCCCCGTGGCGCGCAGGTCCACGGTTAATTCAATGTCCTCGCCAATCAGTCGGGGAAGAATGGTGGTAAGTTCCTGAAGTGCCTGGCCGGTTTGTAGCGGAACGGGCCGCACAATTTCTTTGCGGCTGAATGTGAGCAATTGCCGCGTAAGGCTGCTGGCGCGTTGCGTGGTGTCAACTATCTTGCCGCAGTAGCGAATAAGGGTTTCGTGTTTTTCCAGTTTGGCTTCCAGCAACTCGGCATAGCCGCCGATAACGCCCAGGAGGTTGTTGAAGTCATGTGCTACGCCGCCGGCCAACCGACCCAAAGCTTCCATCTTCTGCGCCTGGAGAAACTTGGCCTCCAGTTCGCGTTCTTCCGTGCGATCAAGCTGCATGCCGAAGATGCATTCCTTGTCGCCAATCCGCACCAGCGTGGCAAAGTACAGGCCCACGTGTTCACATCCGGCTGCGTCCTTGAATTTCACCTCCAGATTTTGCACTGATCTTTCTACCCTGAGCTTTTCGTAGAACTCAAGCCATTCCGGCTGCGACTTCCAGAAGCCCACTTCCACGGCGTTCTTGCCAATCACCTTCTCCGCCGGCAGGGCCAGCATACGAAGAAGATTGTCATTCGCGTTGAGGAAGATCCCCTCCAGGGAAAGGATGGCGCAACCAACGGGACTCTGGCGAAAAATGGTGGCAAACCTCTCCTCGGACTGTCGCAGCGCAATCTCACTCTGTTTGCGTTCCGTAATTTCTATCGCCGTGCCCTCAATAAAATTCTCGCCATCACCATCCGTGACGATGGTGGCGCGTTCCAGAATCCAGAATATGGTTCCGTCCTGGCGTCGTTGCGTACACTCGTAATTCAGCACCTGGCCCTGTCGCCCCAGGTCATGCAGAAACTGTTCCCGCTCTGACGGGTGGGAGTATAGAAATACCCCTGGATGGTTAAGGGCCTCCTCTTTGGATTTGAAACCGTACATGTTGAGAAAAGCGCTGTTGCAATTCAGCAGCATCCCTTCAGGAGTAGAAACGTAAACAGCAGCGAGGTTATTTTCGAAAAGGACCTGGTATTGCCGCGCCACGTTCGAAGCCACGTTGGCCTGATTTTCAAACAGCGTGAGGATCATTCCAAAAGCCACAAAGAGCTTTGGTAAGTTCCACAAAGCGCTGGCTGAACCGGGACCAGTGCCATGGGCTTCCAGAATTGCCGCCAGCGGGAAAACCGAGGCCCAGGCCACAAATGAAATGGAAGTCAGAATAATTCCAGGGCTATATCTATTGAAGCGGCGAAAATAAACCAATCCCGTGACATAGAAGAAACCAAAAAGATAAAAATTCAGTCCATGCGCGTAGGCTCCGTGGAAAGCCTGCTGGATGGCCCATCCGGCGTAAGGCACCAGCAGGCATAATGAATAGAGATGCGGACTCTCCCAGCCATAGAACTGTATTGCCTGAACGATGGCATAGACGGTGCTGATGACTATCAGGGATACATAGAACCCCGATGCGCGGTACCCCAGTTCCAGGCCAGTCAGGTAGACCTCGGCCGCAGTGCTGATCAAGAAGACGAAAGCCATACGTCTGGTATGCCGGATAAAAACTTCAGAAACGGACAGCAGAAAGAAAGTTCCCGCAATGATCAGCGTGGAAATCATGAACCACGGCGTGAAAGGCATCAGACGGGGAATAAAGTCGTCAAAAGCCGGCGCGGCAAAATGAAGTAGGATTGCAATCCAGCCCAGCATCCACAATCGGGTGGTCTTCTGTGGATCACGTACATATATCCACGCGAAAAGCGACACCAGAATGGCGGCTACTGCAAAGACAACAAGTTCTTCAAACTGCGGAGACATAAAGCTGTTTACTACTTCCATTCCTGGCAGGGCCCAGAAATAACTAAACAAATTAAAAATTCCTGGATATGTTTATGCCTGCAAATATGCCGGTAAGGAAGATGAGAATTAACTAATAACTTAAATAGTAGCCGCTATCATTGATGAGATTCTTAATAAGAGCACTACGGTATCACTAAATTCTCTATGTAAAAAGAATTTTATTTTGGAAGGGATGAATGAAGCAACATGTCCGTAATTATTCTTATTGGATTAGCCAGAAATATCCTTACCGCTTTTGCGGAAATGAATCTCCTTGAAGAGCCGGGTGGCCTTGCGTAGAAGACCAAATCTGGCGTATGCGGCTTCAGATCTTTGCGGTCGCCCTCAGGATGCATCGCCATTGCAATTAAGAGAACCATAATCGAAAAATTGCCCGCAGTTCTCAATACTTCCAGCTTCCATCCGCTCCCTTGGGCGCGTTGAGCGTGATGTGGTTCGCCATTACCCGGAGCAGTTCGGCCTGGTTCAAGGGCGTCCAGCCGTGGCCCTTCGTGGGACGGCCATATTCAAACGATCCGCCATACGGAGGATTGCTGGTACGCTTGAGGAATTCTTCCAACCGGTAAACTGCCAGGTTCAGGTAAAAGTGATCCATGTCACCGCAGTAGAGGTGCAGCTTGCCCTTCAGTTGCGGTCCGATCCTTGCCCAGTTTTGCTCGAGGTAATAACGCAGATCATAGCCGTGGTCGCGCATGTAATTAGCTACAGTCAGATCGATCTTGCCCGTGGTCTTGTCCCAGAGCGGCTTGGGATAGCCATCCGCTCCAACCGGGCCATAAACGGCCTCCCAGGCTTCAAACTGCTGGCCGGAGCGTCCGTGGGAGCCCAGCACTTCTTCCAGTTGGCTCATCTGCCGAACGGTTACATCCATCTGCCCTTCGGGTGTCCGGGACATGGGCCGTTCCGGGATTGGCGGATCATAGTTCGGTGCAAGAAAGGCATTCACGTCGCCGTAGATATCGACAATTCCATAGCGAGTGAAGTCCACCGGATCAGGATAGAAGGTCCAGGTCCCGCCGAAGAAGTCCGGATGGAAGACCTGAAGCGCCAGCGACTCCCAGCCGCCGGTAGAACCGCCAGAGAGCACGCGCGCATACGGCTGCCGGATGGTGCGAAAATGTTCCTCCACATACGGGATCAGCTCGTTCATGATGGCGTCGCCAAAAGGACCGTTATTGGCCGAGTTCACGGCGTAAGAATCGTCAAAAAAGACAGTTGGGTGCTGGAAGGTCACGACGATCATGCGTGGAAAGCCCGCAGACGTCCAGCGCTGGTACAAGTCCGGCCCGGCAATGCGGCCTTCCCGCAACGGCAAGTCCGCCGGTGAATGCTCCGTAGAAAAGCCCAGCGGCGCGCGCAGGCTGAAGTGCCCCTGGTCATAAAGCACGGGATAATGCGCGTTCGAGTGAGCGTCATAGCCGTCGGGGAGCAGTACTGTGGCGCCCAGATAGATGGGCTGTCCCCAGAACTGGGTTAGCAGCTTGCTCTGTATCTTGATGTGCTTTACGTACTGGGTATCGCCCGGCGGGAGCGGTGTGGCAATTTTGTGGTCCAGGTTGAGCCTGATCTCGTAGCCGGTGACAGGATCCAGGTGGAAATGGCCGGCATCGCTAAAGAGGTTTCCCGGGGACTTGTTAAACTGCTGGCCTTCCCACTGGTCCATGTGCGCCCAGATGGTGTTGCCGTCAGACCGCTGGAAGCGCGTGTAGACGTTTAGGAGCGCCTGGACGTAATAGTCCCCGGCGGGAAGCTCCCGTACCGATTTGAAAGGATAGCCCAGCGTTAAAGCGTCAAGCGTGCCGGCCTGTCCCGGTTGCAGGTTCTGGACATCGACTGCGATCATCTCCGTGCGTGACCGCCATGAACCTACCTGCAGGCGCGGCTCCGGGTCATTGGCCGGGGCAATGATTACAAACAGCCTTCCCGTCATTGGCTGAGCGGGCTGCTGCGCGGCCGGCAGCGTGATTTTGAACGTGATACTGCCAGCTACGGCGCTAACCGACAGCGCTAAGCTAAGAAAAACACAGGCTATTGCGAGCTTCGTCCAGCATCGAATAAAATTCATGGTTTCTCCGGGTGAACTAAAAAAGAAGTATACGGCGGGACGGAATTATTCCAATTGTTCCATGGGTGAGATTCTGGATTCCTGCCGCCGGACGCCCCGCCGGACCTGTTCTTGGCCGATTTTTGCTCACAGCCAAAAGCCCTCCGACTATATAATGTCCGGACGCGAGGTGCCTTATTCGCAAGGTATTCCATTTCGACTCTCCCCGGGCAAGGTACAAGAGCGATGCCGCGGTCGTGTGGTGTTTCGACCATCGTTTTGACGTAGTACTCCGCAAACTAACGAAACGTATCGGTGTGGATTTCTTCGATCCGATCCTTGTTGCTGGCGGCGCCAAGTGCCTGGCCGGCGACGAACTGGAAAGAGACCGGCAGTTTGTACTGGAACAGGTCCGCAAATCCATGCATCTGCACGGCACCACGACGGTGTTGCTGATGCTGCACTCCGATTGCGGCGCTTATGGCGGCCTGGCTGCGTTTGAAAATGATACTGCCCGGGAAGCGGAGAACCACCGGAATGACCTGCATCGCGCAGTGGATTTCCTG
>DATCAX010000220.1:0-11732 GCA_036512375.1 Candidatus Angelobacter sp.
CAGGAGCATTCGGGCCCAATTCACCAGCAAGTTTCAATACCAGGTTACCGCCCATTGAGTAACCGATCAGTCCCACGCGCTGAACTTTTTTCTGCTCAATCACCGTGCGGAGCACGGCGCCCACATCACTGGAGAGGCCGGAATGGTAGAGCGTGGGCGTCAGCCTCCCTGTGCCTCCGCAAGTACGCATGTTCATCCGGACAACGTTCATCCCCGCATCCCAGGACTTTGTTGCGTTACCAATTACATACTGTGACAAGCTTGATCCCTCAAGCCCGTGTACGATAATCACCGTCGCTCTGCGCTCAGAGTCAGCCTGCCAATGACAATGGCACAAGACCTGCGTGTCCGCGTCTACACGATAAAGACATTCTTCCGGCGCTGGCAGGTCGCTTTTGCGCGGAAGGAAGTTACCGGCCATGGTCATGGCATGGCGATTACGCAGATAACGCCGCGGGACAAACGGATCGAAACTTGGAGTTCTCGGGTCTTCAGCCATGCTGCAAAAGAAACAACTTCGTTTTATCTCGCCTATATAATGATGCAGTAATAATTTTAACCGAGCCACCCGATATGCCAATTTTTGAATACGTCTGCCAGCGGTGCAAACACCAGTTTGAAGCGATTGTGATAGGAGCACAAAAAGCCGTCTGCCCCAAATGTGAGAGCAAACGGTTAAACCAGCAGCTTTCCAGCTTTGCCGTAGGCGGGGAAAAGTCCCAACCGGCAGCCAGCACTGGCGGCGCATGCGGAAGTTGCGGCGACCCTCGCGGTCCTGATGCCTGCTCCATGAACTAGCGTTGCACCAGTTCATTGACCCGTATCGATGAGCGCATTCTCTCGGGCATGCTCAGGAAATCGTGTAAAATGGGTTTCTAGCCTTTACGGTGGGTATAGTTCAGTGGCAGAACGCCAGACTGTGGCTCTGGATGTCGAGGGTTCGACCCCCTCTACCCACCCCAATTTCCTTTCTTAAACGGATGCAAAGACTCAACTTTGAGGGAGCCCTCGCATTTATCGCTTAGCCGAGCTGAGCGCCGAGACATTGGGTCTCGCACTGTCACGCCGCTGTCGGTTCGTTTTCTTTGCTGAGAGGTTGGGCAGTAGTACTCGACAAGTCCGCGCCCTTTCGTTCTCCACCCAGCCAGGTGATAAACGCCACAAGCGTTGCTATGATCACCACTGTCCAGGTAAGCACCGGCGCAAAACTGCCGCCGTAGCGCTCTTCCGCCAGCTTGGCCTGAATCACTGAATTACGCGAAGAAAGCAGATTTCCCAATTGATAAGCCAGTCCAGGAAATGTTCCGCGCACCGCTGGAGGCGAAAGCTCATTCAGGTGAGCCGGCACAACGCCCCACGCGCCCTGCACCATGAATTGCAGCAGGAAGCCGCCCAGCGCGAGCAGTGCAACGCTGTTGGCGTAGGCCCACAAAGGGATACACGGAATTGAACAAAGGGCAGCGATCACAATGGCCTTGCGACGGCCAATCTTTTCTGACCACGAACCGAAGACTACTCCTCCCAGCAACGCGCCGATGTTGTAGATGATGGCAATGAAGCCGACGGTTTTCGGATTGAAGCCATGGTTCTTTTGCAGGAATGTGGGATATAAATCCTGCGTGCCATGGCTGAAGGAATTGAAGGCAAACATCAGCAAGATTAGAAAAAGGAAGCTTCCGCCAAACGTGAGCACGTCACGCCAAATGTGTCGTTCTGCTTTTGCCTTTTCCCGGCCTTGCAGCCATGCCGGCGATTCATCGACTTTAGTGCGTATATAAATGACCAAAAAGGCCGGGAGAGATCCTATGACAAACATTCCTCTCCACCCGACATAGGGGAAGAGTGTGCCATAAGCCAGGGCGGCCAACAGGTATCCCACCACATAACCTTCCTGAAGAAGTCCTGAGAAGATGCCGCGTCCCTCTGTAGGCAGCATTTCAAACGCCAGCGCGGCGCCCACGCCCCATTCACCGCCCATGGCAATGCCGAACAGGGCACGCATGATCAGAAATACATGCATTGAAGGCGCAAAGGCCGAGCCCAGTTCAAAGATGGAATAGGCGATGATATCGATCATCAGCGTAGGCCGCCGACCGAAACGATCCGCCATCATGCCGAAAAGCAATGCGCCCACGGGTCGCATGGCCAGCGTAACAAAGATGGCCTCTGCCACTGTGGAGACTTTGGTATGAAAGTCGGCGCCGATGGCGCTTACACAGAAGACCAGAATGAAAAAATCGAAGGCATCCAGAGACCAGCCGAGAAAGCAGGCGATGAAGGTATTGCGCTGGACAGAAGTGAGGTTCTGCAGAGGGCGAAGGAAGCTCATTCGGTTCTCCCGTGAGAGCAGGATAAACGACTTTGTGCGCGGGTGCTCTCCGCGCTGTACCGCCGGCTAAATTCCAGCCTAACTCACTTAAGATGCACCAACTCGGGAGGCGTAGCACAGAATTTAGGAATTCTCGCGGTTCAGCTCACCACAGTTGTTTGCCCCACTCCAGGTTTTCGCGCAAATGTTTCTTTAGTATCTTGCCGCCGGGATTGCGCGGCAGAGTTTCCGCCCGCAAAACCAGATACTGCGGTACCTTAAAATCGGCCAGATGTTCTTTTGCGAATTTCAGAATATCGCCGGCCTCGGCTGTGGCGCCGGGCTTGAGAACAATGACCGCGCCGACCTTTTCCCCCATCATGGTGTCCGGCACTCCGACCACGGCGACTTCATAAATGGCGGGATGCGCCGCCAGAGCGTTTTCGACTTCAACGCAATAGACGTTTTCACCGCCTCGATTCACCATGTCTTTCTTGCGGTCAACAATTTGCACGAAGCCCTGCTCATCCAGACGGGCCATATCACCGGTGTGCAGCCAGCCGCCGGCGAATGTCTCCGCCGTGGCCGCAGGCTTGTTCCAGTATCCCGGAACCACGTTAGGACCGCGCATCAACAGCTCTCCGACATCGGTGCCGGGAAACACGCCGTCGAGCTTTAAATCCACCACTGGTGCGGCGAAACCGACGGTCTCCGGCCGAAGTCGCGCATACTCATGCGGCAGAAAAGTCGCGACGGAAGAACACTCCGTTAAGCCGAAGCCATTTCCTACGCGCGCGTTCGGGAAAGCTTCAATGATCCGCCCCACTAGATCGGGCGCAATGGGCGCGCCACCATAGCTCAGGCGGATCACAGCTTTAGTACTGATCTCATCGAAGTTCGGCTGGTTGATGGCTAACCAATAGACCGCGGGCACTGAAGTGAGCGCATTGATGCGCTCCGTTTCAATCAGCTTCAGGAAACTCTGCACGTTGAACGCAGGCATGATCACCGTGGCGCTGCCGCCTTCACAGGCCACCAGGAACTGGCTATTGCAACCCGTCACATGAAACAGCGGAACGGAGACCAGGGTACGAATGCTTCCATCGAAGGGCAACAGGCTGATGCGCCGCGAGGTTTCAATGTTGGAGAGAAAGCCCTCATGGGTAAGCATGGCGCCTTTGGGAAATCCCGTGGTGCCGCTAGTATAGAAGATAGCTGACAGGTCCTTCTGTTCCAGGTTTTCCACCACCAGACTGTCGCCGTGATGCAACGCTTCACCGGGCAGGAACACGTATTTGCTGCCAGAGTCTTTCACCACATAGTCGATTTCAGATTCGGTAAATCGCGTGTTGACAGGCACGGCAACAGCCCCGGCCATCTGGATGGCAAAGAAAGCGATGCACCAATCCGCACCGTTGCCCAGGCGGATGGCCACACGCTCTCCGGGTTGAATACCCAGCGAGCGTAAGCCGCCGGAAGTCCGCGCAGCCCGGTCCCAGAAAGTGCGATAGGTCAGCCGCTCGCCGCCAACCTCAACAACAGCTTCATTGTTGGGCCATTTTTCAACGGAGCCCCGCAGCATCTCCACCAGAGATCGCGGACGATTCTGGTAGCGGGATACACCATCCGGCCCACGCACGATTCCTGTTTCGTCAAAAGGGTGTATTACGCTGCTCAATATGCCCCCTGCCGCTCAAAGATTTTTCTGGGATTCGCCGCCAGCATGGTGTGCAACTGTCCGTCGGTTACGCCTTGCTGCTTCAGCGCCGGAATCACATCATTATGAATATGGAGGTAATTCCAGCGCGGCAAGATTTCCGGCAAAGGGCGTTCCGGCAGCCAGTGGTTGTAGCACGCGGCGTCATGCGAGAGCACCATCTTTCCCGCGTGGCCACGTTCACACATCTTCGCTACGGTTTTCACGCGGTCTTCAAACGAAAGAATAGTATCAATACCAAAACGATCCATGCCTATGTAAGAACCGTTGCCGACGAGTTCTTCCAGGTAGCCCAGATCGGTGGTATCGCCGGAGTGCCCGATCACCACACGGGACAGGTCGACGCCTTCTTCGCGAAAGATCCTTTGCTGATCCAGCCCCACGCGCCGTGCAGCGTGGGTGTGCGTCGAGATTGGCACGCCGGTCTTCCTGTGCGCCTGTGCGGTAGCGCGCAGAATGCGCTCCACGTCTTTGGTGACGCCAGGCTCGTCCGTGGCGCACTTCAGGATTCCTGCTTTCACGCCGGTGTCCGCGATGCCTTCATTGATATCGCGCACAAACATGTCCACGATCAGCTCCGGCCCGCCGAGAACGGTGCCGGGACCGCGAAAATGAAAGTACAGCGGCGCATCGTGATACGTATAAATGCCAGTGGCGACGATGATGTTGATTTTTGTCTGCTGCGCGATCCGCTGAATTCTGGGCAGATAGCGGCCAAGGCCGATCACCGTAAGATCGACGATCGTATCCACGCCTTTGCCTTTCAATTCGTTCAACCGCGTAACGGCGTCAGAGATTCGTTTCTCTTCGGTCCCCCACTCTTCAGGATAGTTCTGCAGAATCTCGGTATCGAGCACGAAGACATGTTCGTGCATCAGGGTTGTGCCGAGATGAGAAGAATCAATCGGGCCGCGAACCGTAGGTACCTGAGCCATGTTGAAAAATGCCTCCAAGCAGGGTGGAGGGCAAGTATCCCAAGCGATCCAATGCGCGTCAAGAACGAGCGACGCAGGATTCCTTTGCGAATGTCCTTGACGATGGCAGCCAGGGGTTCCCTTTTATGCCCGATTGACAAATGCGGCTTCCCTTTTCCCGGGCTGCCCTGCAAAACACCGACATTTAAGCCTTTCCTGTTAGAAATCCCAGTGTTTACTTGCTAGTAACGGTGTATACTTCTGCCAATCGCTGATCGCGCCAGGGATTTTGCAAAGCAGGCCCATGAAACCTGAGGACTCTAAGCGTATATCTGACGCGCCAACGATTGGTGCAACCAGGTCGCCTATGGCCGCCGGGACCAAGCGTGCCATGAGCACGACCGCCAATATCCTGGAAGTACGCCAGGTCCTGGGGGGCAGGTTTGAGATCCAGGAAATGCTCGGCATCGGCGGTATGGGCGCGGTTTATAAGGCCTATGACCGCGACATTGACCGCGTCATCGCCCTCAAGTGCATTCGTCCGGAACTGGCCAAGGACCCGGAAATTACCCAGCGGTTCACCCAGGAATTGCTGCTCGCCCGCCAGATTGCCCATAAAAACGTAATCCGCATTTTTGACGTCCGCGACTCCGGCGGCCTGAAGTTCATCACCATGGAGTACGTGCAGGGACACGATCTTGGCAGCCTGGTTGAATCCAAGGGCAGGCTTACCAGCGCCGAGTCAGTTGCGATCATAATGCAGGTCTGTAGCGGCCTGGCCTGTGCGCACGCTGAAGGCGTGGTCCACCGCGACTTGAAGCCCAGCAACATCATGGTAGAGCCGCAGGGCCGCGTGGTGGTGATGGATTTCGGCCTGGCTCGTGCCGACAGTACCGGCCAGATGACCCAGACCGGCGCGGTGATGGGCACGTTTCAATATATGTCGCCGGAGCAGGCCAAGGGCACCAAGGCGGATGCGCGCTCTGACATTTTTACGGTCGGCATCATTCTTTATGAGCTGCTCACCGACAAGACGCCATATTCCGCAGACAGCGCGTTGGCCAGCCTGCTAAAGCGCACACAGGAAGCGGCTGTACCGGCTTCCCAGATCGATCCCTCGGTCCCCCGCCCTTTAAGCGCTATTGTCGCCAAGTGCCTGGAACGCGATGTTGCCAGGCGGTATCAGACTGCCGACGATCTACTGAACGACCTGAAAGCCTTTCAAGGTGGCAGCGCTGTTTCTCCATCGTCGCCACGAATTTCCCAGAAAATGATTTGGCTCGCAGCCAGCTTTGTGCTGGCCGGCCTGATCACGGTTGCCGCCATTGTGAAATGGTCGGCTTCAAGCCGCGGAGGCTCAGCAACCGTCACCCATCCGACCGTAAGGGTCTTGCTGGCTGACTTCCAGAACAACACATCTGATTCGGTATTCGATGGGACGCTGGAATCAAGCTTTGCCCTGGCCATGGAGGGTGCGCCATTCATCAGCGCGTACAACCGCACGCAGGCGCGCAAAACGCTGACCACGATTGATCCAACAGCAAACATCCTGAATGAAGCCGGCGCCAGCCTGGTGGCGCTCCGCGAAGGCGTAAACGTTGTGATCAGTGGCGCGGTAGAGAAGCTGGGCAGCGGCTATAAAATTTCGTGCAAAGCCGTGGACCCGCTAAATTCCAAGACGCTGGGCTCGGCTGAATCTGAAACAAATGCAAAGGCAGGTGTGCTCCAGGCCGTGGCGCAACTGGCGGACAAGATGCGCCGCATGCTCGGCGACACTACGCCAGATTCCGCCCGCCGCCAGCAACAAGAAACCGTAACCTCCAGTTCGCTTGAAGCCGTTCACGAATACGCCGTGGCCCAGGACCTTCAGTTTTCCGGCAAATGGGAAGAAGCTCTGCCGCATTATTCCAATGCCATAGGGCTGGATCCGAACATGGGCCGCGCTTACGCCGGTATGGCCGTGATGAGCGCGAACATGGGCCGCAAGGGTGACGCGGAAAAATATTACCAGACGGCCATGGCACATATTGATCGCATGAGCGACCGTGAAAAATACCGCACGCGCGGCGGCTATTACCTGATGACGCGGCAGCCGGACAAAGCGATCCAGGAATACAACGCGCTGGTGGAGCAATATCCGGCGGACGCCGTGGGGCCCACGAATCTTGCGCTCTCCTATTTTTTTACGCGCGATATGCAGAAGGCCATGGAGCAGGGCCGCCGCGCCGTCGATCTTTCTCCCAAGGCGCTGCTGCAGCGCAATAATCTGGCGCTCTATTCGATTTATGCCGGCGACTACCCGGCAGGAGCAAAAGCGGCCCAGGAAGTTCTCCAGCAGAACCCGGCGTATGCTGACGCCCTGGGCGCTCTGGCCATCGCTCAGACAGGTGAGAGCGATCTCAACGGCGCCACCGCTACCTACCAGAAACTGGCAGTGCTTAGTGCACGTGGCGCCTCCATGGCGAACATTGGCTTGGCCGATATCGCTGAGTTGCAGGGACGCAACACCGAAGCGGTGACTTTGCTTGAAAAAGGCATTGCTGCCGATCTTGCAGTGAAAGAATCGGGCGGCGCCGCATTCAAGACGATTGCGCTAGGCCAGGCTTATCTTGCGCAGACCGACAAAAAGAAAGCGCTCAGTGCGGCTGACAGCGCCGTGAAACTTGATCCCGAACCGAGCGTTCTTATGGCCGCTGGCGAGCTCTATGTGAATGCCGGAGACACGGGGCGGGCCGCCAAACTGGTGGCGCAACTTTCCGCAAAGATTGAACCTGAACCACAGCTATATGGCGCGCTGCTTCAGGGAAGCATCGCCCTGAGTCGGGGCCAGAGGATGGAAGCCATTCAAGCGTTCGAGAAGGCGCAGAAAATCTCCAATAGCTGGCTGGGACATTTTTATCTGGGCAAGGCCTATCTTCAGAACGGCTCTTTTACTGAGGCTGATTCGGAGTTCGAGCTGTGCCTGAAGCGCCGTGGCGAAGCCAGCGCGGTCTTTCTTGACGACGTGCCCACGCTCCGCCTGGTGCCGCCGGTCTATTACTTTCTGGCCCGTGCGCAGGAGGGACTGAAGAGTCCATCGGCTGCGGAAACGTATCGCACATTTTTGAAAATGCAGCCGAACGGCAGCGGCGAGCTCATCGCTGATGCTCACCACCGCCTGCAATCGCGCTAGCGGCAAGGTTTCTCGCAAGCTCGCAAGAGCTTATCTACCAGAAACACCCTTCGGGCCAGACACTACTTACTCACGTTGAAAGCATTGGAGATCGCACTTCCAGCGCCTGCGAGATTCGTGCTCGCCTGCAGCTTGTACCCGTTGCCCGTTTTGGTAAGTATCACGTCAAAGTTTGCAATGCCGTCATAACCGGTGGTAGCGGTCGGATAAAGCAATGTCGCGCCGCCGGGATTCACAGCCAGGCTGAGCGTAACTTTCACTCCGGCCACGGCTTTGCCGGTTGAATCCGTAACTTTCACTTTCACGTCAGGCTCAATTTCCCTGTTGACGTAAACGTTCGAAGGCTGCACATAGAAGCTGATTGTGTATGCATTCGCCACGGTGATGCTGAATGACTTCGTCGCCACTTGTTGTGGTGAGCCCGCATCAGCAACCTGCACGATGAATGAGAATATGCCTGTGGCCGTCGGGGTCCCACTCAGCACACCAGCAGCGCTCAAAGTAAGTCCGGTGGGCAACGGGCCAGAGCCAGCAGCAAGTGACCAGCTATAAGGAGGAATTCCGCCGCTGGCCGCAAGCGTTTGCGTGTAAGCCACACCATATTTCGCTCCCGGCAAGCTGGCCGTGGTAATGACTAGCGGCGCAGCCACGCGCAAGGTGAGAGTTCGCGGAGCGGATTGAGACGGCGATCCGGAATCGGTGGCTTGCACCGTGAAAGTTGAACCCAGAATGTTTACGGTGGTTGGAGTTCCGGCAATCACGCCTGCTACCGAGAGTGTGAGCCCCGATGGCAGAGCGCCGGAAACCACGGCCCAAGTAACCGTGCCGGTCCCGCCTGAGGACGATAGATTTTGCAGATAGGGAGATCCGGTTCGCCCGTCTGGAAGCGTGAGCGTGGCGACGGATAGCGGCGATGCCACATGCAGAGACAGGACAATGCTGGTGATCTGGCTCGGTGAAGCAGAATCCTGTGCTTGCGCCGTAAAGGTGGTTGTTGACGACGGAGCAGTAGGCGTTCCGCTCAGCACGCCCGCCGGACTGAGTTGCAAACCAGCAGGCGGAGCACCGGCAATGACGGTCCAAATAACCGGAGCTGTTCCACCGCCGCTTTGCAGCGAGGCAGAGTAAGGCACGCCGACAATTCCATCTGGCAGCGTGGGGGCCGTGCCAATAATGAGCGGCGCAGCAACGCGAATGCTGAGCGTCTGCGTCTTTGTCTGCTGCGGCGTTCCTGTGTCCTGCACCTGCACCACGAAGCTTGTGCCGCTGGTCACAGCCGTGGGCGTTCCGCTGATCACACCGGACGTACTGAGCGAGAGACCTGCGGGCAGCGTTCCTGAGTTGACGCTCCAGCTGTAATTCGCGTCACCGCCAGTGGCGGCCAAAGTTTGCGTGTACGAAGCGCCGACCACGCCATCGGCCAGTGTCGTGGTGGTAATAACCAGCGGCGTAACGATCGTAATGCTCAAGTTACGGAACGCCACGCTCGGCGTTGGAGCAGACGTATCCGTAAGCGAGACTGAGAAGCTGAAGAGACCGGAAGCAGTCGGGGTGCCGGAAATAATTCCAGTAAGACTATCGAGCGTGAGCCCCGGAGGCAGGCCTCCGGCCGTCAGCGCCCACGTTAATGGTGCGTTTCCGCCAAAAGAATTCAGAGACGTGGTGTAAGTGACGCCGGAAATCCCCGAAGGCAACGGACCGCTGGTAGTGGTGATGGTGAGCGTGGCCGGCGGTGCTCCGCCTCCGGTGTTGGTTGCGTGCGAAACCACCACAGGCGTGATGTTGTCCAGAATATCCTGAAGTGCTGCGGCGCTGCCCACGTTGGAACGCAGAGTTACGATGCCGGTTTCACCCGGACGAAGGTTCAGCGTCGCATTCTTGGTGCTGGAGTTGGGAAGCTCCGGATTACCCAATTGGTCAGCGCTTTCGATCACCGGATCAGGAACGCTTACCAGAACAATATTCTGGGTCTGCGACACAAGCTGGCAATTCTGTGACGCCGGCGTCGCATACAACTTGCTCAAGATCAGTTGCAGGCTGGAGCCCGCGGGCTGAGTGCCAAAAAGTTTTATGGCATACGAACCCACGGTGTTGCCGTTATTGACGACTGTATAGCTGGCGTCGGTAACCGTCTGGTTGGCAATGGCTGGGTTCGCGATGGCAGGATTGGCAATCGCAGGATTCGCAATGGCCGGGTTGGCGATCGCCGGATTCAATGCAGCGACAATCGCCGGGTTGGCAATTGCTGGATTGGCAATGGCGGGGTTCGCGATGGCAGGATTCGCAATGGCCGGATTCGCGATGGCTGGATTGGCAATCGCCGGGTTCGCAATGGCCGGATTGTAGACCTCAGCGTTGGCGATGGCAGGGTTGGCAATCGCCGGATTATCAGGGTCAATGATCGCCGGAGCAGTGGGATCAGGATTCAGCGTAGTGCTGGCCTGTAAGCCATTGCTCACCAACGTTCCGCCGGGCGCGGTGATTTCCTGCACGGTCACCGTAACACTGGCTGTCGGATTCGTCGATTGCACAAAGATGGGACGCGATACGCCGGCGTTTGCGGAGACTGAGACGTCCTCAAATGTCACGACGGGGCCAACCTGCTGCAATGAAGCCGAACCTGTCGGGTCAGAAGTGCCGTCTGCAAGCAGGGGCTGATTTGCAATCGTAATACGGAAACTTTTTTCCAGACTGGTGGTGTTTTGCACGGTGAGGGCAAACATGCGCTGCAACAATGTGGTGGTGTTGGCGATGAAGCCCAATGTCTTTGAGTTGCCGGGAGCAGCCACCACAATTCCGGGCGCAATACGCGAGGTGTAAATATTCTGGTTGCGCATTCCGCTGCGGCTGTCGTCAGCGCATGCGGGCACGGTTTGTGTGGGATCAAATACGCTGGGGTGCGGCGTGGCCGGATTGGAAGCGGAGAATGGCGGTGTGTAATTTGTCCAGTTCCCGTCGAGCGGAGGCCGCACGTCGCGATTGTCCGTCCAAACGGCGTGGAACACGGGATTGCTGCTGGGTGAGGTGTTGAAACTCCACGTGCCATTGTTGATGACGAAGCTGGGCGCGCCGGCAACATCAATATAGTCACCTATGAAGGGCTGCGTGCCGGACACAAATAGAGGCAGGTTGGGCGTGTTTACCTGGAGCTGCTCGGCAACGCTGGTTGAGTCAAATGGGTTCACGCCAAATTGATAGCGAGAAATGCGGAATGACGCAAAGCTGGGAACAACGAGGCTGCCGCCTGCGGCTGGATTGGTTTGCGCACCCTGGAGATCGATGGTGTGGCGGCGGATGGTGAGCGTGGTCCCAGTGCCGTTAGAGCCGTCCGTCATAAAAGAATTGAAGACCGAGGCAGGGTTGAAGTTTGGATCAGTAGAATCGAGTTCACCCAATAGCTTGCGCGTTTCCGTGTAGCCGGTTAGGTCGGGCGTCAGAGTGAAGACGCCGAGCGTGTGGTCCTGGCGAAGATCGTAATACACCAGCATGAGTTTGCCCGCGTTGAAGGTGAGCGTGGGCATGATCTGGTGTCCGCGGGAAGGATTGGACAGATTCGTGAACGCGTTGCCATTATCATCAGCCACCAGGCCAAGATCGACGGGCGTGCCCGCGCTGGGCCAT
>DATCAX010000221.1:0-14714 GCA_036512375.1 Candidatus Angelobacter sp.
TTGCTCATCGACGATTGCGTACCGAGAACGACGAGAATGGAAACAAACAGGCCAAGAGTAGCGGTGATCTGGATGAAACTGGTGTAGTAGCCACGCTTGTTATCAGGCACATGTTCGGCCACGTAGACGGCAGCTCCGCCGTACTCGCCACCCAGAGCCAATCCTTGAAGCACACGAATCAAAATGAGGGCAATGGGCGCAAGCCAGCCTGCAGTGGCGAAGGTGGGCAACAGACCAATCAGGATTGTTGCGCCGCCCATGATCAAGAGCGTCACCATGAAGGCGTATTTGCGGCCCACCAGGTCGCCAATTCGACCGAAGAACAGCGCGCCAAACGGGCGCACCACGAATCCGACTGCAAACGTGGCCAGATAGGCGATGTAAGCAAACTTGTCATTTCCGGTCGGATAAAACTTCAGAGCCAGAATGGCTGTGAGACTGCCAAAAATGTAAAAATCGTACCACTCGATCATCGTGCCGACGGCTGACGCTAAGATCACCATCCAAATCTTCGAAGTCGAAATCTGGTCCGATGAAGTCACCGGCATAGCAACACTGGACATACGGCCCTCCTGGAAAAGAGCCAGGCCGGCCGGACCTGGTCCCTGTTATGTTGAGCTGACTGTGAAGCATCAAAACTGAGCATAATGCCGTATGAATACAAAACACTTCCCTCGGTTCTCAAACGCAAAGGGATCGGTCTCAGCCGTTTCTATTTCCCTGGCTGAAGAATGTTGGTCTCTGGGAAACACGCCCACTGCCTGCTCTACGACAGGTCCGGGCTCGATTGTCCATTTGGCAACCTAGGGTAATCGGATTACCGTAGATGTCAAGCAGAAATGAAGGGCGGATCATTTATGGTTCACCCTGACGCCCTTTTCCAAGAACTGATTTTGGACTCCGTTGGGGTGGATTTCCGTCGCCACTTGTGAATCATGACTCCGCAGGAATATCATGCACCATCTGTATTTACCAGCCATGTCGCTGATATCTTAAAAACTTCGGTCTTCGTCAAGTTGGGCCGCATAATGCCTTGAGGAGAGAAACATGAAGGAAAGCTTTACATTTGTTGGCAAGCAAATCCGTCGCAGTACGATACTCGCATTGGCGCTGGGTGGAATCGTAACGCTCGGTGTCGGCTCCAGCCGTGCCGTTGCCGCGGACGACACCATCAACATCGGCGTGGTGATGCCCACAACAGGGAGCGAGAGCAAGGCCGGTGGATATCAAAAAGAAGGCATTGAACTGGCTATAAAACAGATCAACGATGCCGGCGGCATCATGATCAAGAGCAAGGGCAAGAAGCTCAAGATTAACGAAGTCTTTTACGATGACAGCTCTGACTCCAAGAAATCGGCTTCGCTTACTGAGCGCGCCATGAGTTCAGACAATGTGGTGGCCGTTCTTGGCGGCTATTCCACCGCACTGGGCACGGCTGAATCCGTGATGGCGGACCGCTACAAGACGCCGTGGATCACCACCGGGGCCGGCGCGACGGCAATTTTCGGCAAAGGCTATCAGTATGCCTTTGGAACCCTCAGCCCGGTAGCGCTTATCGGCACCACGACTGGAGAATTTCTGGGCAGCTTGGTTGACCAGGGTAAGCTGAAGAAGGGACTGAAAGTTGCCATCGTAGTGGAAAATACCGACCACGGCGTTGACTACGTTCAGGGTTTCACCGAATGGACCAACAAGCATGCAGGTTATTTCCAGGTCGTTCTCAATGAGAAATTTGAACTCGGAGCCACGGACTTTTCCGGCGTATTGCAGAAGGTAAAGAACAGCCACGCAGACATTTTCCTCTCCGACGCGCACTTGCCTGACTACATCACCATGCACCGCCAATACCTGCAGAACGGTCTGCACCATCAAATGGTAAGTTACGGCGCTCGCGGACCTGAAAACGCTGCGCGCCAGGCGCTGGGCGCCGGCACGGACTACATCTTCTCCGGAATCTGGTGGTCGAACAAGCTGCCTTATCCCCAGGCGAAGAAATTTGCCACCGATTACAAGGCCTTCACCGGACATGACGTTGATTCCTGGTACTCCGCTCCTGCTTACGATGGCATGCGCATCCTTGCCCAGGCAATCGAGGCTGCTGGTTCGCTGGATAAGAATGCGATCCGCGATGCCCTTAAAAAAGCGCAGTTGAAGGATTCCGTGCTCCCCGGCCAGGTCTTGAAGTTTGGCGCCAATGGACAAACCGAGTATCCCTTTGTGATCACGCAAAACAAGCCTGACAACAAAGTAGATATCGTTTTTCCCAAAGATGCAGCAACAGGCGACCCCGTGGCGCCGGCCCCAGGCAAGTAAGGCAAGAATCGGGAAACTAGACTCAAATGGATGCCGTCGAGTATCTCGACCTGCTGTTGAAAGCCCTGCTGCTAGCCGGCGTGTACGCTGCAATGGCTGTCGGCATGACCGTGATTTATGGGGTCATGAAAATCGTGAACCTGGCGCATGCTGGGTTCCTGATGCTGGGCGCGTACTTTGCCATGGAACTGTTTCAACGCTTTCACGTTGATCCAATCCTCGGCGCTGTGCTCGCCCTGCCTGTTTTTTTCCTTTTTGGAATGGCGGTGCACTGGCTGCTGGTGCGCTGGCTTCCCAAATCAGATACCCCAACACTCGCGTCGCTTCTGTTGATGTTCGGCTTTCTGCTTGTTTTGCAAAACGTTGCA
The DNA here is from genome assembly GCA_036512375.1 of Candidatus Angelobacter sp. Taxonomy (GTDB): domain Bacteria; phylum Acidobacteriota; class Terriglobia; order Terriglobales; family Acidobacteriaceae; genus Angelobacter. Next base: position 2,682 of record DATCAX010000221.1, read on the forward strand.
TATCTCGTCTGGGGGAATGAGGACCAATCCATCCTCACCCCGCTTACTCTTTCTTCTGTACAGATCGGTCAGATTTCCATTCCCAAGGTGAATCTGGTCGTGTTTGCCGCGGCGGTAATTTGCATGATCGTGCTGCAGATTGTTTTTCACCGCAGCTGGTTTGGTAGATCGATGAGAGCGCTGATCCAGAATCCTTACGCTGCGAAAATCGTCGGCGTTGACGATGAAAGAACGGCGCGACTTACCTTCGGCCTGGGAACGGCATTTGCAGGGTTTGCCGGCGGATTGCTGGGCATGCTCTTCTCTTTCAGTCCCGATTTTGGCCGGCCGTTTTTGTTGCGATCGTTCGTGATCATCGTGCTGGGCGGACTTGAGTCGGTTTCCGGAGTCGCCCTGGGAGCAATCATGCTGGCCATCCTGGAGACCTTTGGGATCAACATCCCGCTGCCTGTTTACTGGCATGGGTGGTCGTTCCATTACCTGCCGCCAAGCTATCAGCAGGTGATTCCGTTCGCCTTGCTGGTGGTGGTGCTTTTGATCTTGCCCAAGGGCCTGGCCAGTTTATTCAACCGGAAATGGAAAGCCGCATGAAGCGACCTTCAGGGATTGGGGGCTGGCTCAAAATCATTCTGCCATGGCTATTGCTGCTGGTGCTGCTGGTGCTGCCTGCCACGCATCCCAGCGACAATCTCATCCGGATTCTCTTCATCACCGCGGTGTGGACTACCACCAGCCTGGCCTGGAACTTGCTTGGTGGAATGGCCGGACAGGTTTCTTTCGGATTTGCCGTTTTCTTTGGACTGGGGGCTTACACCACGGCGCTTCTCATGCACGCCGGACACAGCCCATATTTCGGCTTTGCCGGGGGGGCCGCAATTGCCATGCTTGCGTCTTTCCTGATTGGCCTGCCAACGTTCCGTCTACGTGGCCCTTATTTCGTGATCGCAACAATTGGCGTGACGGAAGCCGTCCGCGTGATCATGAACAATCTGGATGTGACAGGCGGTTCCAGCGGCTACCGCATCACGGAAGACCAGGCTTTCAGCCAAAATGAGCATTATTACTCTGCTATTGCGGCGGTAGCGCTGGCCGTGATGGTTTCGACGATCATTGCCCATAGCAAGTTTGGTCTGGCTCTACGCGCCATCAAACAGGATGAAGACGCCGCCGCCGATCTGGGCGTGAATCCATACATGACCAAGCTTTGGGTCCATGCAATAGCGGCCGGGCTCACGGGCATCGCCGGAGGCATCTACGCCCGGCGAGCAGCATTCTTTTACCCTGGCGACGTGTTTGCCTTCCAGACAGGCATTTCTATCCTGCTCATGCCGGTGATTGGTGGCATTGGGACGGTATGGGGGCCGGTGCTGGGTGGGGTGATTTACGGCACGGTTGAAGAGCAGATATCAGTGAAATTTCCGAATCTCCACCTGCTGATTTATGGTTCACTATTAATTGCGATCATCTTGCTGGAGCCTGATGGCCTGCTTGGACTCTTGCGGCGTCTCTTCCGGCTGTTTAGGAGAAAAAGTGAAGATTCTGGAAGTCCTGACGCTGACCAAGTACTTTGGGGGCGTGGCGGCGTTGAAGGACGTGAGCTTTGATATCCCGGAAAAGCAGATCTGCGGATTCATCGGGCCAAATGGCGCCGGCAAGACAACGCTTTTTAGCCTGATCACTGGTGCCGTGCGTCCTTCCGCCGGTAAAGTCCACTTCCACGGCAAAGACGTGACTGGGATGGATGCGGCAACTCTTGTAAAGAAGGGCGTTGCCCGGACCCATCAGGTCGTGCGTCCGTTCAAGGCAATGACAGTGCTTGAAAATGTGCAGGTCGCGGTGCACTACGGCCGCCGAGCGGTAACCCGTACGTCCATCGCCCGGGAATATGCCATGGAAGCTTTGAAACTTGTTGGGCTCGATCGCAAGGCGAACGTGCTGGCATCGGCAATTTCTCTGGGAGAACAAAAACGTTTGGAAGTGGCGCGCGCTCTGGCCACGACCCCCGAGTTATTGCTGCTCGATGAAATCTGCGGCGGGCTTACCGGCTCAGAAACGCGCGCCATGATGGACTTACTTCAGCGTGTAAGGGAAGGCGGCACCACGATCATGTATGTGGAACATGATATGAAAGCAATCATGTCCGTGTGCGACCGTATCACGGTGTTAAACTTCGGCCAGAAGCTGGCGGAAGGCAAGCCGGAAGATATTCAGAATGACCCGGCTGTGATTGAAGCCTATCTTGGCAAAAGCAATTTTGGGGACAAAAAGCGTGGCTGAGCTGCAAGCTGAAGTAAATCAAAATGACAAACTTCTGGTCGCCGAAGGCCTAGAGGTAAGTTATGGCGCTACGCAGGTTCTCTGGGGCGTCTCTTTTGCAGTGGCCAAAGGCAAGGTCACATGCATCATTGGGTCGAACGGTGCTGGCAAGACTACTTCACTCAATACCATTGCAGGCACGTTGCGGGCAAAAAAAGGCCGGCTCCTCCTCAATGGCAATGACATCACTACGCTCTCCACGCGTGACCGCGTCCGGCGCCACATCAGCCTGGTGCCTGAAGGCCGTCAGCTTTGGCCGGGTATGTCAGTCGAGGAAAACTTGCTGATGGGATGTTTTCTTCGCCAGTTCCGCCAAAAGGCACACTCAGGGCTCGATCGGATCTACGGACTCTTTCCCCGGCTGAAGGAACGCCGCCACCAGATGGCGGGGACGCTTTCCGGCGGTGAGCAGCAGATGTGCGCCATTGGGCGCGGTCTCATGTCAGAACCGCAGCTTCTGATGCTGGACGAACCCTCGCTAGGGCTGGCGCCCAAACTCGTTGACGAGATTTTTGAATTCATCACCAACATTGCGAGACAGGGCGTCACCATTCTTCTGGTGGGGCAAAATGTGAATTACACCCTGCAGATTTCTCATTACGGGTATGTGATGGAAACTGGGCGCATCACATTGGAAGGACCTACGGAAATGCTCATGAACAATGAGTTTGTGCGCCGCGCCTATCTCGGAGTCACGGAAGAAACACACTCAAAGTGAAACGCCTAGCTGACTCTATGATCGTGTGCATCGGGTGAAAGGTCAGGGATTGTGCCAGATGAGATCATGTGCAGTTCGTACGGCAGCACCAAAACATCTTCAATGTGTCCGCACAGATGCGACTCTTGAATTTTGGCCGTAAAATAAAGCATTGCCTGCTCATGCTTGCGGGTGATTGCCTGGGTCCGTCCGCTGTCTTTGCGATCGCAAAGCAAAAGATATTTTGCGGAGCACAGCGGGCACTCCAACGTTTCGTGTGCCTGAACAAAGCCTTCACTTATCAAGGCGAGGGCTTTCCGCTTGGCGCTGTCGCGAACCACGACGGGAACGTAATAAGGCGCATTCTTCATAGAAAAGAAAAAAGGGATTGTGTATATCAGGTCTATTCGTCACTATAACCCACAAACTGTGCACAAAACAAAGATCGGTCACCTTTTCACAAATATATCTTTTTTCGCGAAGGGACATTAAGGAACCGTTATCTTGACCTCATTCCTGGTCGGGTCCAATCCCCCATGTGAGAGTTTCCTAAGCAATAACATGCTGTTGTTTCTATGAGAAGAAAATTTACCGACAATTGGAAGTCGGTGCGGCATTCGCTGATGTATACCAACATCATGCAAGTAAATCGATCCCGCATCGTGCTGCTTGCGAGGGGACCGCGCAACCCGCAAAGCGCGGTCCCCTTGTCCGCCAAGATTTTGCAGCCAGGCAACGTGTTGCAACATTCAGAAAGAGAACATGTCGCTCAGATCACTGCCAAGTTGGTTTCGCGCGTTCAGCGCCGGCAGCCCGAACGTGCTCTGGATAAATTTCAGGATCGAAACATCATCCATCTGCACGTGCGAGATGAAGTTTTTCTTGGCGAATGGAGAGATCACCAGCATAGGTACCCTTGGTCCGTAGCCCTGGGCATCGACCTGCGGTGGAGGCACGTGATCCCACCAGCCGCCGCTCGAATCCCAAATTACGATCACTGCGGTATTCGACCAGGCCGGGCTTGCCTGTATCTGCTTAATGAAACCGTCAAGCCATGTAATGCCATTGGCCATAGGACCGCTGCCAGGATGCATGCTATGCGCCGGTGCGGGCTGTACATATGAAACCGCAGGCAGGTTTCCCGAGCTTAAATCGGTGGCAAAACTAGAAAGGTCTTTCACGCTTGCTGAAGTGTGCGCGTCACTGAAGAACTGGAATGGGTTTTCCTGGGGCACGTAAAGGCTGCAATTGTTCAGGTTTTCAGCGTACCAGCCCCATTTCAGGCCTTTGGCTCCCAATTGATCACCCACATGGGAGAAGGTATAACCGGCAGTCGCCTTTACCTGCGTGTTGCAGGGAGCGAAAAAGGGCTGGAGCGTCCCCGGAGTATTGTTGTCATCGGCAGCCACCATATAAAGCTGGTTTGAGGGAGCATCGCCCATAACCGAAGGAAAGAAATTATCAGCCAATGCAAATTGCTGGGCCCAGGGCCACAGCGTGCTCATTCCCGGGGTGGTGTTGTCATAGTGCCCCATGGAGGTTGGTCCATTAAAGAAAGCGTACTTGTCCATTGCGCCTGAATTCCACACGCGCAGAAAATCATTGCGGGAGTGCGGTAAGTCCGGCGTGGAGGTGCTCGTTAGCAATTGCGGAGTAACTGTGGCTCCCGCAGAGGTGGTTTGCGTGAATCCCGGAACACCCGGCTGTATCCCGTTGGCGCCCGGGAAAGTGCCGAAAAGATGGTCAAAAGATCGATTCTGCATGATCACGACCACCACGTTCTTAATCGTCCCAGCAGCTTGTGGCGTGGGAGTTGGTGTAGGCGAGGGCGAAGAAGTAGAGGAACCTTTCACACCACCGCATCCAATTGTTACGGCCAGAAATAGAGGGCTGAAAAAAAACAAAAATGCTCGTCTCAAGGGGACTGCACCTCTCAGCTGTCTTTGAGTCAGCTCACCTCTCTTCAGTTGGCTTCGACTTTCACGGTTTTTTAACAAATTTACGCCCCCACTTAACCCCATTGGGCTAAGGCGAGCCGAAACCGGCCCGGATTTGGGTACACGGCCATCCTGGCGACAAACACGGAACTTCGATTGAAACCTCGGTAATCCGAGCTAATTTTGTTGCGATGGTAAAGGGACACATGTACTCTCCAGGTCGTCGACCCCATGCAAAGTCTTTTGCGGGATTTTCTCCTTTCATTTTGTCCGGCCGGAGTCCGGCAGGTTTGGCGGCCTCACTCCCAGCTCACAGCCTTGCGATCAGCACTGTGGAGCGGCATGGCACAGTTTCTTCTGATCGCGCTGGTTCTGATCGTTGAACTCAAAGAGTATTTCATTGCCCGATCCCGCCAGTTGGCGCCTCATATCGCCGGTTCGAATGAGACAGGACAAGCAATCATTACCGTCATGGTTGCGATTGAGTTCCTATTCCATCCGTTGTCACTGTTTCTGCTGTACCTTGCCTTGGAAGGAGCTGTTCGATTTCTTGGCAGCCTCATCACCGTTGAAATCGTCCCCAGCCTGCTGGTTTTTCTTTTTTTTAAAATATCCGGTTCCGCGTCTCGGTCTATCAGACGCTGCCGTAGCGGCCCCCTCCTCGCCGATGCTGTGGATCTGCTCCCGGACGGCCGGATACGGATTGCTGCTGCCAGTCCCAAGGCCGGATGGAATGCCAGCATCACGATTGGAATCGAGGGCCAATGGTTTGAATTGGAGTGCGAACAGCAGGCCCAGCCACCGCGTTCGTTTATCTACGTTCTGCGTCCCGCGCCCGCAGGGAAAATTCTGCGCGGCTACCAGGAATATGACAGGGCCGGAGCGTTGAACGCGAGTTCGGCCCACGAAACTGAGCAAGAAGCGGACGCGTCTTGAGCCAAAAATGAGTCTTTCATTTTTACCGGTACAGGGTACAATCCAAAATTAGAATTCCTTCAAACTATGGCGACATCAATTGCTCCGATTGCTCCGGTAGATCCGCCGGTCATCAAAGCCGCCGGCGGTATTCTGCAGCGCAGTACTCCTCGCGGCGATGAAGTGATGGTGGTTTACCGCAAACGCCACCAGGATTGGACGCTCCCCCGCGGCAAAGTGAAAGACGGAGAGTCTTTTCAGGAAGCAGCCATGCGCGAAGTGCAGGATGAAACCGGCTGCTCCTGCCGCATCGGAAATTATCTGGGTACTATCAGTTATTCTGACAATGGCGTGCCCAAGGTCGTCCTTTACTGGAAAATGACTCTGGTTGAAGACAAAGGCGCCCGGAGCAACGAAGAAATTGGCGAGTCATTGTGGCTCCCTGTCCCAACTGCAATCGAGCGGCTGACCCACGCGCAGGAAAAAGCACTGCTCTCCCGCGTTGGCAGTCTCCCAAAACAATCGCAACCACCGGCTGATGCTTCAATCCCAGCGGCGAGCTATGCCGCGGCGCCAATGCCCCTCGTCAATAAGAATCTGTCGGTGGAAACCCATCGCGCGCACTCGCGCCTGTTACGGGAATGCGAAGCGTTTCGCGTAGAGCTGGGATTTCTTGAACGCCGGAGCGCGCGCCCTGACAACTTCTGGGCTGTCGCCGCGCATGAACAGCTCAACAACGTGCTGCGCTGCCTGGAAAGCGACGACATTGAAGGCGGCTGGTTCGGTTTGCATGCCGCGCAGCGTTACGCCGTCTTTGGCATGAACCAGATCGAACTCGCGAACCGCGCACATGTTCTGCGCGAGGAATCGCTGAAAATCAACTCATGGCGCGCTGACGCTATGGAAAACCTGCTTTCCGGGGCAGCCGATCGACTTACGCCCGAGAATGTGGCGGATGCGATTGCATTGCGCAATGAGGATTTCAGCCACCAGCACTTCAAGACCCGGATCATTGGGGACCGCCTTCGCATCCTTCTCATGATTTGTGCCTTGGCGGCAGTTGCAGCGGCACCTTTCATGCTGCTCTCCGGACGCGTACCGATAGTGGCTGCTGTGATATTTTTTGGGCTGCTCGGATCGACCATCTGTTCCGCGCAGTCTCTGATGGCGGGACGAAACGAGGCTGGGATCTCCAACCTATTCATCACCCTCACACCGGTGCTGTTCGGCGGTCTTGCCGGGCTGGGCGGCTTCGCCATTTATGAATATATGCCCTCCATCTCGTTCCATTCCGGCGAGCGCCATATCAGCGCGGTGATGGGAGTCGCTTTTCTTTTCGGATGTCTGGCCCAGCGCTTGCTTGCGCATTTAGCAGCTGGACCCAAGCGAAAAACAATGCCCGCGTAGGCTTGGTTCTTACTGCAGCTTGTCGGCGATTCGACGCGAGATCTCTTTCATCTTTTCCAGAGACGCCCGGGGCTGCATCACTGCGGACTGGAGCGCGAAATCAGCTTTTCCCTTGCGCACCAATATTCCTCCCAGCCCCACCTTGCCCTTCTCCGCGTGCCCGTCAAACCATGCTTCCTCGCCGATCCCACTCAACTGGGTAATATTCTTGTCGCCGGGCTTGAGACGACGTAATTCTTTCGTGTTCTTCCATTCCTTTGTCTCTTGATCCACAGACCTCTCGACGTTGAGCATAAGAGATACCCGCGCAGTATCGCGTCCTGGCTGGGGCGTTATTTCCTCATACATGCAGACGATGGAGCCGTGCCCGGGCGAGAGCTTCATCGGTACGCCCATGATTACCTGCGCGTCCTCCTTACTGAACATGGAGCAGGGATCGATCTGCGCCTGGGGCGATTGTGGCTGGGTGTCACTGCTGCTGGCGGAAGAGGGCGATGACGGAGTGGGCGTCGCCGGGCTGACTGCTCCACTGTTTGAGGAAGAACCGCTACATGAAATAAGGAAAAGCCAACAGAATGTTGCGCCGAAACAGAGAATTTTCTTCATCAGGGCCTCCGTAACAAATTCCAGATTGTAATGAATCGATTGGGAGATTTGCTATGCTTTCCGGCTTGCCTCGCTTAAGATTCGTTCGGGCCAACCCAAATTGAACTCGCCAACGCCTCAAACCAACACGGGTTCGGCACAAGCCCTGGCGCGCAGGCTTGGGCTGTTTGATGTCACCATGCTGGTGATGGGCGGCATCATCGGCACCGGGATTTTCATGAACCCATATGTCGTGGCCCAGCGGGTGCATACTCCTGCATTAGTTCTGGGCGCGTGGCTAGCGGGCGGCTGCATTGCGCTCATGGGCGGCTTTATCTGGGCAGAGTTGGCTGACCGCATGCCTACCGCCGGTGGCCAGTACGCGTATCTGCGAGACGCCTATCACCCGCTGGTTTCATTTCTCTATGGCTGGGTACTGCTGCTGGTAATTCAAACCGGCGGGATGGCCGCGGTGACCGTTACCTTCTCACGCTATTTTCTGGAACTCACCGGATGGCGTTTCGGTGAATGGCAGATCGCTTTGGTGGCGCTGACTGTGCTGACCGTAATCAACTGTCTGGGTGTTCGAGCGGGCGGAACTGTACAGAGCGGGCTGATGGTTTTGAAAATTACCGCCATTGCTTTACTGGTATTTGCGGGCGCGTTCCTGGTTCATGGGCACGTCAACTGGAAGCCTGCACTGGACCAGCCGATCTCAACCGGATTGTTCTCGTCTTTTGGAGCGGCGATGATTCCCGTGGTTTTCGCTTTTGGGGGATGGCACACCGCGACCTTTGCTTCGGCAGAAATGAAAGACCCACGCCGTGATCTGCCTCGTGCCTTGATCATGGGCGTGATCGCGGTCGCCCTGCTATACATCTCAGTCAACTACGTTTGCGTGCGGGCATTGGGAATTCCTGTTTTGGAGCGCACTCCCACTCCGGCTTCGGCTGTCATGCGACTGGCGCTGGGACAGCGTGGCGCGACATTGATTGCGCTCGCAATCGCAATCTCCACCCTTGGGTTTCTCAGCCAGAGCGTGCTGACCGCGCCCCGTGTTTACTTTGCCATGGCCAAAGACCGCCTCTTCTTTCGGCAATTGGCCTGGATCCATCCGCGAACTCAGTCGCCGGTGCTTGCCATTGCCATACAAAGCGTTTGGACCATGGTAATTCTGTTGACCGGCAGCTACGACAAAATCCTCAACTACGTCACATCGATGGACGCGCTCTTCTGGGTACTCACCGCCGGATGCCTCTTCATTCTTCGCCGCCGAAACCCGGCACGCTCTTCGTTTTCCATGCCAGGCCATCCTTACACTACTGCATTTTTTTGTATGGTTTGCCTGGCGGTTGTCGCCAACACCGTGTACAGATTTCCCGGAAACACGCTGGTGGGAATGGCGATTTTGGTTGCGGGGGTTCCCATGTATTACATTTGGAGACGGACCTTAAGCGCATGACACATTCCAGAAGCACAGCCCACTCACCTTACATGGAATGGGCCAAACTGCACTCCACCGCAAAATTCAATCTTGCCACCAGCGGCATGGCCAGCTTTCCGCTCGCTGAACTCGGCGTAACCATTGACCAGTTGGAAATTAACGGTCCCTCAATTGACGGTTACGAGCCTTTGCTTCAGGCAATCGCGAGCCGATACTGCGTGCCACAGGAATGTGTAGTCAGCGCCGTGGGAACGTCGCTGGCCAATTACTTTGCGCTGGCCGCCACCACCGAGCCCGGCGATGAAATTCTGGTGGAGCAGCCCACCTACGAACTCATTTTGAGCACCGCGAAATATCTGGGCCTTGAGATCAAGCGCTTTCCGCGCCGACCGGAAAATAATTTTGCCATCGACCTGGCCGATGTTGAACGCAACCTCACTCCACGCACCCGTGTGATCGTTATTTGTAACCTGCACAATCCAACCGGGGCTCTTGCTCCCGATTCCACTCTACGCGAAGTGGGAAAGCTGGCGGCCAGGGTTGGTGCACGGGTTCTAGTGGACGAGGTTTATCGCGAGATGTTGTTTGAGTCGGCGCCCGCGAGCGCGTTTCATGTCGACCCGGAGCGCTTCATCGTCACCAACAGCCTGACCAAAGCGTACGGCCTGAGCGGCCTGCGGTGCGGATGGGTGCTAACCTCGCCGGATTTGGCGCGCCGTATGTTTCGCATCAATGATCTGCACGGCGCCACTTATGCGCATCCTGCCGAACTGTTGAGCGTGATCGCCCTGGAGAAGCTTCCGCAGATTGCCTCGCGAATGAAATTTATGCTGGACACAAATCGCCAGCTCTTGCGCGACTTCCTGCTCAAGCGCGACGATCTGGATTATTTCTGGCCGGAATACGGGACCATCGTCTTCCCTCGCCTCAAAAATGGCAACGCTGATTCACTGTCCCAGTTGTTGCGCCGCGATTTCGAAACCAGTGTAGTTCCGGGCAGATTCTTTGAGGGGCCTGACCGATTCAGAGTTGGCGTTGGATTGCCGACCGAATCTGTCCGAGAAGCGTTGCAGCAGCTGGAACGCGGTCTGGACAGCTATCGGGCTATGGTGCAAATGCGGGCCTAGCTACAAGTTCGCATCTTGCGCTCACCCCTTGTCTACTCCCCACTTACCCGCACCGCGACACGCTATAAACAAGGCGACGAAGCAATAAATTACCGCCAGCTCGCCGCCATTTTTGATCGGCAGACCACCCTGCGGCTGATGAACCATAAAATATGCCACTGCCATTTCGCCGCTGGCCAGAAATGCAGCAATGTGCGTCAACAACCCAATCAAAATAAGCACTCCGCCAACCAACTCAATTCCTGCTCCGGTCCAGCCCAGGACGTCGTGCGGTTTGTGTCCACCAAGAATTCCAAAAACTTTAGTTGCCCCGTGACAGGCAAAGAGAAAACCAAAAACAATCCGCAGGGCCGCATATGCGGTGGGTTCAAACTTCTTGAGAATGTTCATATCAGGTCCTTTAAGGGTGGGCTGAAATCCAGGGCACGATTATAGCAACTGGGTTGTTCGCGGGTGCACGCCGTGTACGTGTGGCAAGAGGGGAATATATACTTGTCGATCCAATTTCTGGCTTGTGTGAAATCACTGTAGGAACAAGGAACTTCCTATGAAATGGGTCTTGATTGCCGTCGTCTCTCTTGCCGGCCTTCTCGTTCTGGTTGTTGCAATCGGTGCTCTCTTACCAAAGAAGCACACGGTCTCGCGCACCGTGTCTCTGCATCATCCGGCAGAGGTGGTTTGGAGCCTGATTTCCGGACCTCCGACATGGCGGCCCGATGTGACCAACTACCAGGAGCTGCCGGCGCGAGAAAGCCACCGGATGTGGCGTGAAACTGACAAGCATGGCCAGTCTATTACCTACGAGGCCATTGAATCCGTTCCGTCGCGCCGGCTGGTCACGCAAATCGCTGACAAAACGCTGCCTTTCGGAGGAACATGGGTCTATGAAGTCGTTCCAGTGGGCGACTCCTGCACTCTCACCATCACCGAACATGGCGAGGTCTACAATCCCCTCTTTCGTTTCGTATCGCGCTTCATCATGGGCCACACGGCCACGCTCGACGCATATCTCAAAGCCTTGAACGCGAAACTCGGCAGCTAGCGCTGCAACTTCACTTCGGCATTAGGATAGTAATGCTGGAGAATCTGCTGGAATGACGCGCCATGTCGTGCCATATCAGCGCCGCCACGCTGGCACAGTCCAATTCCATGTCCCACGCCGACTCCTTCCAGTACCACTGATCCATTCTCCGTGTGCGATGAATAGGAGTTGCCGGGAACGCTCTTCCATCCCAGCTTGCGCGCCAGGTTGAGCCGCGAAACTTCAGTCGGCGCCAGCTCTGCTGCCTCTTCGGCTTTGAGCTGTGTGACCCATCTCTCTGGATGTCGACGGCAGTAGTTGCAGATCACGGCGAAGTACGGGTACCCTCGCGCACGAATGCCAAGCTCGTCCAGCGTGTGGGTCCGGCCGCCGCAGCTTGCGCTGTACATCGCGGCAAACAATTCATCTTTGTAAGACAGAATCAATCCGTGCGTGGCAGCGGTGGCCTGGAACGCACCCGTGGTTGGGCCGGGAGGCGCGCGTAGAAACTGGCAATGCGTGGTGTCACAAAAATCGAAGCCGCGATGCCTTCCCTTCCCCGCTAAGAGGTAGGAACGCGCTGC
>DATCAX010000222.1:0-2743 GCA_036512375.1 Candidatus Angelobacter sp.
TGGCCTGGCAGAAAAACGGCGACATCTACACCATTCTTGAGCCCGCCGGCGGCGGCAAGGGCACCGATATCGTTGCCTATGAGACAGCTTCAGGGAGACGCAGCGTCGTTATCTCTGCTGCCCAAATGACGCCCAAAGGCGCAGAGGAACCTCTTGCCATTCAGGGATATTCCTGGTCAGAAGACCGGAAGAAGCTTCTCATCTTTACCAATTCAAAGAAGGTTTGGCGCCTCAACACCCGCGGCGATTACTGGGTGTTTGACGAAGCTACACGTCAGCTGACCAAACTAGGCGGCGATGCACCGGAGTCTTCGCTGATGTTCGCCACATTCTCTCCCGATAGCTCGCGAGTGGCCTGGGTTCACGCCAACAATCTCTACGTTGAAGACCTGGCGAGTGCAAAGATCACGCAATTGACCTCTGACGGATCGGCAGACATCATCAATGGCACCTCCGATTGGGTTTCGGAGGAGGAGCTCAAGCTTCGGGACTGTTTTCGCTGGAGCCCCGACAGCCAGTCGATCGCCTATTGGCAGTTTGACCAGTCGGGCGTGGGTGAATTCACCCTGATCAACGACACCGAAGCCGAGTATCCCGTCACCGCGAAGTACAAGTACCCGCAGCCGGGAACAACCAACTCCGCCGTGCGGGCGGGCATTGTGGCAGCCTCGGGAGGCCCCACCCGCTGGATCGCCCTTGAAGGCGATCCGCGCCAGCACTACATCGCGCAGATCGAATGGGCCGGCAACTCCGATGAAGTGATGCTGGAATATCTGAACCGCCTGCAGAACACCAATCAGTTAATGCTGGCGGATACCAAAACAGGCGCAGCGAAGGTCTTCTTCGAAGACAGAGATAAGGCCTGGGTTGACTATGGGCCGATCGATTGGATCAGGAAGACCGGCAGCGGGAATCCTGATCTGCTATGGATGAGCGAACGCGACGGATGGCGTCATGCCTATCGCATCGATCGAAGCACCGGCCAGGCGCGCTTGGTCACGAATTTCGCAGCGGATGTGATGTCAGTTGCGGCCATCGATGCGGAGGGTGGATGGCTTTACTTTTTCGCATCGCCTGAGGATCCGACGCGCGAGTATCTTTATCGCTCCCATCTCGATGGACAGGGCGTGCCAGAACTGGTAACGCCGGCAGGCGAGGCAGGTTCGAACAGCTACAACATCGCGCCCAATGGCCGGTGGGCTGTGCACTCGCAAAACAGCTTCACCAGCCCCAATCACATTGAACTGGTGAGCCTCCCCGACCACAAAGCGGCTCGCACGCTGGTCGATAACAGCGACATCGCCCGCAGGGTGAAGACATTTCTGCCGAGTGAACCGGAGTTCTTCAAGGTTGCGGTGGCCAATGGCGTCAAGCTCGACGGAATGATGATAAAGCCGCCCAACTTTGACCCGTCGAAGAAATACCCGGTGCTGACCTACGTGTATGGTGAGCCCGCCGGCGCGACGGTCCGCGACACATGGAATGCGCGAAACCTGTTTCACGCGATGATCGCGCAGCAGGGCTATCTCGTAGTGAGCTTTGACAACCAGGGCACGCCTTCGCCCAAGGGACGCGAATGGCGCAAATGCGTGTATGGTGCGGTGGGTGTTTTGTCTTCTGCCCAACAGGCAGAGGCGATTCAGGCTCTGGCGCGTGAACGCAGTTACATCGACACCGCGCGCATGGCGATCTGGGGCTGGAGCGGCGGCGGATCGAATACCCTCAACGTGATGTTGCGCTATCCCGGCGTGTACTCGACCGGCATTGCCGTGGCGCCGGTGGCCGACGAGAGCCACTACGACTCGATCTATCAGGAGCGCTACATGGGCCTGCCCGCGCAAAACACGAAGGGTTACCACGACGGCTCACCCATAAACTTTGCGCAGGGACTGACGGGACATCTTCTGGTGGTGCATGGGTCGGGTGATGACAACGTCCATTTCCAAGGGACCGAGTTGCTGATCAACAAGCTGGTGGAGCTAAGCAAGCCGTTCGACTTCATGGACTATCCCAATCGCACCCATTCCATCTCCGAAGGCCGGGGCACATCGTTCCACGTGTACAGCCTCATAGCGCGCTATCTCGAAGAGCACGTTCCGCCGGGTGGAGTGGCTCGGTAATTCCGAGCTGAGCTAAATTCATTTCTCCAACTTCATCGGCACTTCGCACATTGATCCAGATGTCATTGGGAAAGGAAAGCATGTCGCAATCGCGTCGCGAGTTTCTGACCTACAGCTCATTGGGATTAGTGGGTGCGGCACTGGGGGCTCATGCCGAAGCGCAAACGCCCGCGCAGAATCCGCAGTTGACGCCGGGTGCACCGACTGCTTTTGGAACCGCGCCTGCCGTGGGGCCGGAAGTGACAGCGGCCACGTTTGCGGAGGCCGAGAAGCTGGTGCAGGTAGAGATGACGGCCGCTGATCGCGCCCAGGCCGCCAGCAACTGGCGCATGCAGATGGCGCCGAATTACGAACTGCGCACAGGACCGCGCAAGCTGGAGTTGGAATCGACACTCGCGCCGGCCACACAGTGGAATCCATCGCTGCCCGGGATCGTTACCGGCAAACAAGCACAAGTGCACGGCGCTGTATTCGTCCGCAGCACGGGGCCCGCGGTGCCTCTGCCATCGAACGAGGACGACATCGCCTTCGCTCCCGTGGCCAGGCTTTCGCGCTGGATCGAGACCCGCAAACTCACCTCGGAACGCCTGACGGAAATCTATCTGCGCCGTATCGAACGCCTC
>DATCAX010000223.1:0-13507 GCA_036512375.1 Candidatus Angelobacter sp.
TGCGTTGGCCAGTTCAGCGCGCGCGCGATCGACAGCAACCTGGTAGTCCCTGGGATCAAGTTGCACCAGCAAGGTTCCGGCCTGGACAACTTCGTTATCGTCATGCAGCACATTTACCACGGTACCGGTGACGCGAGGACTGATGGGATCGATGTGACCGTCAATCTGAGCATCATCTGTGGATTCACGAACGGAGTAGTACTGCCATATGAAAAAGCCGCCGACGAGAAGAAGAATGACCACCGCGGCAATGATCCACTTGGCCTGTGGATGCGCGCGGAAAAAACCCACGGTGCGAGTGTCGGAAAGCGAACGACGGTCCTTGCCGCCGCGACGCTCGTCGCCTTTATCGGGCGCTTCCACTTCGGTGCGAACAGGCTCTTTCACATCTTCCTCTTCTTCATACTGCGATATCTTAATGGGGTCAGCCACCTTATTTTCCTCCCAGAAATGCCCGCGTCCGCTGCTCCGCCTCACCCAGGGCGCGCACCAGCGTCAGCTTGGCTACGTTGTTCTGATACAGGGCTTGAATGTGGTTTTCATTCGCGCCGGCAACAGCTTCCTGCGCCTGCACCACCTCAAGACTTCCGGAAACGCCGGCTTTGTAGCGGTCCTGCGCTTCCTTCAATTGTTCGGCCGCCAGACCAATCTGCTGATTGGCCACGGCCACCTGATCGTCAGAGGACTTCACGTCCAGTAGTGCCGAACGGATTTCATACTCCACGCGGCCGCGCAGATTTTCCAGTTGCAAGCGTTCCTGCCGCAGCAAGGCGCCTGCCTGGTCAACGTCCGCTTTTACCTTGCCGCCCTGAAAGATCGGTATGGTCACGCCGGCGGAAAAAGCGTATGTGTTCTCAGCGCTTCCAGGCGCTGGTCCGATGAAGCCGGCCTGTCCGTTCAGTCCCACGGTCGGCAGGGCTTCGCCTTTGGCGGCCTTTACTGCGAATTCAGCCGAGCGCACGCGCGATTCCGCCGCCCGAAATTCCGGACGCACCTGATATGCGTGCGCCAGGGCTTCTTCCAGGTTCAGTGCGGTGAGCGGAGCGTACGGGACAGCGTCAGTCAGTTGAATCTGTTGCGCCACCGGTATCCCGATGGTTCGCGCCAGCGACATCTTTTGCTGCTCAAATTGGTTCTGGGCTGCCAGCACGCGTTGCTGCAGCGTCTGCATCTGCACCTGCGAGCGCAAAACGTCAATGCCCGCGGCCACGCCGGCGTTTTTCAGGTCCTGGGTCTGCTGGAAGATCGTCTGGGCGGTGTTAAGCTGGGCCCTGGTCGTATCCAGTCGGGCCGCGCTTGCCACAGTCAGAAGATATTGGTTACCCACCAGCAACACCACCAGTTCGCGGGCGTCCTGCAATGTGAACTTCGCCGCTCTCTCATTTTCAGAGGCCGCGCGGACTTTGTTGATGGCGTGGAAGTCGAGCAGAGTCTCGCTCATGTTGGCCTGAGCATCGAAAATGCCAAACGGCCCCACCACAGGTGACGTCAATCCTGCGGGCAGTGGAATGCCGAAGGCCGCCAGGTTGATCTTGTTTACAGACTCGTTGACGTTGCCGGAAACATTCGGCAGCAGCGCGCTCAACTGGCGGCGATACTGTGCCCGCGCCAGGGAAGTCTGCTGCTGGGAAAGAAGAAGACCAAGATTGTGCTTTAATCCGCGATCGATTGCATCCAACAGGGAAAGAGGCATTACCCCGGGAACCAGTTTGTCCACTGTTCCACTACCGCTGAATGAATCGACTGATGGCGGCGTCGCGGCATTCACCGCTGGAGCCTGTCGGTCTGGCGCCGGCGCCGCTCCCCCGGTAGGAAGTTGTGCAACGGAAGAATGGGCCACCAGCAATATGAATAAAAACACCAGAATACTGTTCGTCCGCATGTTTACCTTATGCAAGAAGCATCGGCCTTTAGATGCGGTTTGGTCAGGGCGGGAAGCGGGATTCGCCTCTCGCCGGTACGCGTCTTGATGTGTCACGTAATCAGCCAAAACAGAACGAGCCAATGCAAAAAGAATGAATTAATTAACCAGTTAGTTAGATTATCAGCCAGTCGCGCGGGATGCAAATTACCTTGGGCCCAGCTGTGGTTTTGCGGCTTGGCGACGCAGGCATAAAAAATGGCGCCGCTACGAGCGACGCCATTCCCTGCTAAACAGATTGCTGGATTACTACAGCGGACACGGCAGCGCTGAATGGGGCAGCGTGGTCGTGTCAGGATAGCTGAAAGCTCCACCGATAGCGTCGGAGGTTGTTCCCATTTCAAACCATTGCAACAAGGGAATGATTTGCGGGTGATAGTTAAAGACTTCCTTACGCTCTTTCAGCAGAATAGGAATCGTCGCGCTGGCAAGCACCTCAATGGGGTCGCCTTCCTCCAGATTGCTTTGACAGACTTTTGCCGTGGGAGGCTCACCAGGAAATTGCCAATTGGGGGTGCGGGTATTAACAAACGGATCGGCGAATGTTTCAGCGATTTCGTGCGAAAGCGCGGTCACATCCTGGAAGCCCGCGCCAAAAAGTCCCGGGGATATCCAGCTGGCAAAATTGAAAAGCCACCGTGGCTGGGGCGTCACGCCGGATTCCAAAAAGAAAGTATGGAAACCAAGCACGCAGCAGCCGGCAAATTGTCCCTGATTGTTGATCGAAAACAGGAAAGTGTTCGGGTACATATTGATGTTGAGCGCGTCAGTGGTGAAATTGCCGGCGTTAATGTCGTTCACTACGGCATTCGTGTTCAGCGCGTTATGCAGCAGATCCAGCAATTCGACGAAGAGGCTTCCATCGGGAGCCGTTCCCAAAAAGTAGGCCTGGACAGCCTTGATCGAGCCATCGGGAAACCGGACATTGACGAACCGTGGAATGGTGAGGGTAATCCGATTCACGAACGTCGGGCCGGATAACACTGTGTGCCAGTCTTCCGCCATATTGTTGAAGAACTGAGCGCGGTGAATAGCATCGCCGTACTGAATGTGGTGACCCGAGGTGAAGTTAGATTCCTCAAAGTTCGGGGAGTCTTCCGTCAAATCTTCGAAAGGTGCAAACGGCACGGTTACTCTGAAGCTTCCGTCAGCATTCAGCAGCCGCAGCGAAACAGCGGTGATTTTGGCGGGAATTCGCGTTGTGCCGCCCGCGCGCGGATCATTTCCCACGAAGATGAAGGGAAATACAGTTCCAAGACTGGGACCGGCCTGAGCTGCAAAAGCGCCGGCAAATGTTGGAATGGTATCTAACCCAGGGATAATCCCGCCATTCTCAGCGATTCTGGTGCTATTGGCACGTGAACTGGAAGCTCCTGGTGTTCCAGAGCCGTTCGACGTGGCATTGGAATCGAAAGAAGAGGAAAACGCTTCCCTGGAAGTCGTAACACCGGCTGGAAAAACCAATTCCATTGACGAGCCTGACGGCTGAGCCGCGGATTTAGAATCCAGTGAAAGAGGCTGTACATCAGCATAACCTGGCGTTCCGGGCACGGTTACTTCATTGTTCTGGGCAAAGCTGGTTCCGGCCATGCAGACCAGAAGCAGCAGACTAAAAAGGGGGAAAAACGACGCGGAGGACTTACGCATTTGTATCTCCTGAGCAGACTGATACAACTCTGAATACCACATTCGAGAGTAGAAGCTGGCCAAAGAACAATACGCTTCTCTGGATTGTTTGTAAATGCGAAATTGGCTGTTTGGTTGAGTTTTTTGACCCAATAGTCGTGCCTTACGAAACCAGGCAAATTCGGGCGGCTGGAAGCGAAAAGCGGGGGCCGATTTCTCGGCCCCGCTAAATGCTTTCTTAGCACTTTTCCTACTGTTTAGTGGCAAAGAGTTGCGGCCGTAGGCAATGCCGTCAGATCAGGGTAGCTATAAGCGCCGTGAATCGCATCGGACGGAATCGTCTCTGCAAACCATTGCAACAATGCCTCGGTCTGCGGATGGTAGGTAGTCTCCACACCCTTGTTTTTCAGGGTTACCGGGAAGGTCGCATTCGCCAAAACTTCTACCGGATCTCCAGTTTCCAGGTTGCCCTGGCAAACACCGGGTTCGCCGGGGAATTGCCAGCGGGGCGTAACGTTGTTGACGAAAGGATCGTTGAAGCTTTCAGCGATCTCATGGCTGATTGCTGTCACGTCGTTAAACCCGCCGCCGAAAATCCCAGGGGAAATCCAGCTTGCGAACTGCGTGAGCCAGCGGTGTTCCGGAACGGCTCCATCTGTGAAATAGGTGTGGAAACCCAGCACGCAGCAGCTGCCGCGCTGTTGCGGGTTGGCCGGATTAAAATTGAACAGGAAAGTATTGGGCAGCAACGGCAGGTTAAAGCTGTCTGTCGTGAAGTTGCCGGCGTTGATTTCATTGTTGAAGAGAATGCCAAGCTGCTGGTTGAAGAACAGGTTCAGCATCAGCACAAAGCGATGGCCATCTGCGGCCAGTCCGGATTGATAATTGATGGCCTGTACCACTACCCCACGCGACCGGACATTGACAAATTTCGGTACCGTAATCGTAATGCTGTCCACCAAGGTGGGGTTTAATTCCGTGTGCCAGTTCGGGTCCATGGTGCTGAAGAATTCGGCGCGCTGAATCGCATCCGAGAACTGTGTGGGTTCACCAGGGATTCCCGAGCTGCCATCGTGCTCATACTTGAACTTTTGGAAATTTGGGGAGTTCAGCGCGGGCTGTACAAATTCTCCCGCGTCCACGAGAGCAAAATTGGTGCCGTCCGCGTTCAGCAATTGCAGGGACACGGCAACAATTTTCGTGGGGACCGTGGTCCGGTGTCCGAGTGACGGATCATTGCCTACCATGGTGTAAGGGAACGTAACGCCGTTGACGGTGAATGACCGGGTAAAGTTCGGTACAGAAATCACGTTGGGAACTGCGCCGGGATTGCCGGCAATGCTGCTGGGGCCATTGGTGGAATCGTCAGCTACCAGTTCCGAAGGCACACTGTGAATCAGCTGCGGTGCGATTGCGTGGGCCACTCCAGTGGACGAATCCGAGCTGGTGCCTACCTGGGCCTGGGCTGCATCTGAAAGGTTTTGGGCAAACGAACTTCCTACCATGCCGAACGCGAGCAGCGCGCTCAGACAAATTGATTTCCTTACCATATTTTGTGTTTCTCCTGATTTGAGGGTTGGGCAAAAGCAAAGTACAAACGTTACCGCTGTACCGCGCGCTTGATCGCTTCTATTCCGGAAGGAGACGCTAGAGCAACTCGCGAGGTGTAACTCACGATACCTTGTGAACCCTTCTCATGTAAATAGCGAAATGCGAGGAAGACACGATATTTACTGGGTTTTTGGCGCGGTTTTGCCCGCAACATGTTGCTTAATACCGCCGGACGCGCCACACGGCTTTCGCAACAGATTGACTCCGGCCGCCGACCAAAGAAGTCGCAATACGAGCTAATCGCACGCTTCTAAATAAGTTATGGTAGTCGCCCGGAGATGCATCTAATTGGCAGATGCCAGGCGATCTTCCTCAATCGGCTCCAACTGACCTTAATTCCAGATGGCCTGAATCCCTGCGTGCCCTGCGTCATCGCAACTATCAATTATTTTTTGTTGGCCAGTTGATTTCGCTCATCGGAACATGGATGGACCAGGTGGCCGAAGCCTGGCTGGTATATCGGCTTACGGGATCGGCCCTACTACTTGGGACAGTAGCATTCGCCTCGCAGATCCCGGTTTTCCTGCTGGCCCCCATCGGCGGCGCGCTGGCTGACCGGGTTGACCGCCGAAGGATCCTGATTGCCACTCAATCCGCAATGATGTTGCTTACGTTTGTGCTGGCGTGGGTGACCCTTTCGCACCGTGTAAAGATCTGGCAAATTGTCGCGCTGGCCGCGTTTACCGGCGTGGTCAACGCGATTGATCTGCCGGCAAGGCAGGCCTTTGTGGTCGATATGGTTTCGCGCGCCGACCTGGTGAACGCCATTGCGCTCAATTCTTCTATGTTCAACGGCGCCCGCGTGGTAGGGCCAGCGCTTGCTGGCATAGTGGTTGCAGCCATCGGCGAAGGATGGTGCTTCTTTGCCAATGGCGTTAGCTTCATCGCCGTAATCGCGGGTCTGGCCCTGATGAAGATGAACCGGCCGCGAATGGCAATTGAAGGCTCGCCGCTGGAAAATATCATCGAAGGCTTCCGCTTCGTCGGTCAGAGTGGGCCGGTTCGTGCGCTTATGCTTCTGCTGGGGCTGGTAAGTTTCACGGCCATGCCCTATGCGGTGCTCATGCCGCTCTTCGCCGATAAGATACTGCATGGCGGCGCCCAGGCACTGGGATTGCTTATGGGCTGTTCCGGCGTAGGTGCCCTGGGCGGTGCTGTTACGCTCGCGATGAGAAAAACCGTCTACGGCCTGAGCAAGTGGGTGGCAGCCTCATGCGCTGGGTTCGGTATCTCGCTCCTGCTATTTTCCTTTTCGCGCTCACTGTGGCTCTCAGCTCTTCTGCTGGTGCCTGCCGGATTTTGCGCCATGATCCAGATGGCGTCCTCTAACACGCTGATTCAGAGCATGGTCCCTGATCGCCTGCGCGGCCGCGTGATGTCCGTCTACGCGATGACTTTCATGGGCATGGCCCCCATGGGCGCGCTCCTTGCCGGCAGCCTGGCCCACAAGTTGGGCGCCCCGATGACGGTCGGGATTGGCGGAGTGGCAGCAATTGTGGGAGCCTGCGTGTTTGGCTTGAAGTTGCCGGCACTTCGGCCTGCGGCGCGGGAAATGATTGTCGCCCAGCAGATGTCAGGGGGCGCTCCGGCGGAAGAGATGACGGGCAGAGTTTTTGCCAAGACCGGAGACGAAACGCCTCTACCTACTCCAGAACCGCAAACAGCCTCATCCAATCTTTAGGTCACGACTTTTTTCAGCAACGCAATCTGCCCGGAGTGATAAACCGCATGCTGCGTCGTGCTTTGAAAGAGCCGGTAAAAATTGTATGTCCGGCCTGGCACCGTGGATTCCAGCCGATCGTCGCCAAACGTCTTGATCGTCTCAACAATCTTCAGGTGACTGGCAAAGAATGACCGCACTGCGTCTTTCCATGCCTCCTCGCTTGTCCCACTCACTGGCGGCCAATCCAACTCTTTGGGCATGGCCGGCCACGGAGGGATCGGAGTTCCCTGCACTGCGCCCTGAGCAAAATTCACCCAGGCTTCCAGATGAACGATCAGTTCCCAGATGGAATGGGCATTCGCAATGGGATGGGCTTGCGCCTGCTGCGCGGTCACACCGGCCAGAATTTCACGCAGTGAATCTCCGTACCAGGCTTCTCCGTTAATGGTCGAGGCAAGTTGATATGCGATGCGGTTGCATTCCGTATTCATAAAAAATAAGCGGCTGGCCAAAAGATGATAGCCAGCCGCCTTATGATTCACAACTTTGTGCAATCTCGATCCAGTCTGAACTTCAGACCAAAGAGATCAAGAGTTGCTGTATCCATTGCCGGGTGGAGCAGGCATTTATGCCTGCGGTTTCAGCTTTGATTATGGCCCGGCTTCAGCCGCTGAGGTAAAAGCTCGGAACACACCAATTTAGAAAACCGCCATAGCCTGCCCTCTTACGCCCGCACGTACTTCCCTGCCTCGATCACACGTGCAGCAATCTGCTGGGTCAGGGCGATCACGTTGAACGGCTCATGCTTGAACAGTCGCCGCAAGATGACCATCTGCGTGCGCAGCATGTCCCCTTCTGAAACCGCAGCCACAACCTTCTTCGCCGCCGCTTCGATCTTGTCCATGGAGTTGGTCAGGCTCACCTGGGCCATGGCAACGGCAAGCGCCGACTTCGCTTCACCCTGGCGCTCAATCAGTTTTTGCGTGCGCAGCACCACGGAATCCATGGCAAAGATATCAATCACCATGTCCGCAATGGCGGAAAGAATTTCCTGCTGCTGCTCGATTGCCGTCATATACTTCTGCACCGCCGCTCCGGCGAGCATCAGCGCGGCCTTCTTGGCGTTGCTTACCAGCGTGCGCTCCGCAGCCAGTGGGCCTTCTAAGGGCTCTGCTGAACTCGGCCCCGACATGATTTCTTCCGTCAGCTTCTTGATTGCAGGCATGAGAGGCAACTGACCTTTCATAGCGCGCTTCAAGAGCCATCCGGTGATGATCATGCGGTTGATTTCGTTGGTGCCTTCAAAGATGCGGTTCACGCGCGAATCGCGGTATGCCCGCTCCGCCGGATACTCTTCCACAAAGCCATAGCCGCCGTAGATCTGTACTGTCTCGTCGACGACGTAATCCAGCATCTCCGAGCCGAACACTTTCAGGATAGAGCACTCCACCGCATACTCTTCAATGCCCTTGGCCGTTTCTTTGTAGACGTCGGGCGAGTTCTTGTCGA
Organism: Candidatus Angelobacter sp.; assembly: GCA_036512375.1. GTDB lineage: Bacteria > Acidobacteriota > Terriglobia > Terriglobales > Acidobacteriaceae > Angelobacter. The sequence continues at coordinate 8,331 of DATCAX010000223.1, forward strand.
TATCTGACATGGCTGAATCGATCATGCCGACCGTACGGTACGACATGCATTCACCGGTATAAATTCCGGCTGCCATGTTGGCCAGCTTTTCCTGGATGATGCCGAAGTCAGCCAGAGTCTTGCCGAACGCCTTGCGTTGTTTGGCATAGCCGATGGCGTTGTTGAGCGCATTGCGCGCACCTCCCACCACTCCGGCGCCGAGCTTGTAGCGCCCTATGTTCAGAGTGTTAAAAGCGATCACGTGCCCTTTGCCGATTTCACCCAGCAGGTTCTCCTTGGGCACGCGGCAGTCATTCAGGATGATCGGCGTGGTCGATGATCCGCGGATGCCCAACTTCTTTTCTTCCGCGCCCGATGAAAAGCCGGGAAACTTGCGCTCCACGATAAACGCGCTGAACTTCTCGCCATCCACCTTGGCAAAGATGATGACCACGTCGGCAAAGCCGCCGTTGGTGATCCACATTTTCTCGCCGTTCAATATCCACTCTTTGCCATCAGCGGAGAGCACGGCCTTGGTGCGGGCGTTCATCGCGTCAGAAGCCGAAGTGGATTCAGAAAGCGCATACGCAGCGATCAACTCGCCTGTCGCCAGCTTGGGCAGATACTGCGCCTTTTGCGCCGGCGTGCCGAAATAAACAATCGGCAGCGTGCCAATGCCGGTGTGTCCACCGAACGCTACGCTGAAGCTGCCGGAGACGGAAAGATGTTCGGCGATAATCGCCGAAGAAATCTTGTCCATGTCCGAGCCGCCGTACTGCTCCGGAATGTCCACGTTGGCAATGCCGATCTCGCACGCCTTGCGGATCAGTCCGCGCGTGACCGCGAATTCCTTGTGCTCGATCTTTTCCGCGTTGGGAAGAATCTCATTGCGGGCAAACTCCTGCGTGGTCTGCGCGATCTGCTGGTGCTCTTCGCTCAGGTCTTCCAGGGTAAAGACCTGGTCAGTGGCGTGCTCTTCAATCAGAAAACTTCCGCCCGCCAGTTTGATCTTGTTTGGGACTGCTACTGTAGCCATTGTTTCTCCTTAGCCTCTAGCTGCTAGCTTCTAGCCATTAGCCCTTGGCCTTTGGCTCTTAGCTTAAGATTTTGATATTTCGTTTTTCCGATCACCCGATGACCCGATCTCCCGATCTCTATTGCAGGTTCTCGAAAATCCCCGCCGCGCCCATGCCGCCGCCGATGCACATCGTCACAATTCCGTATCGGCCATTGCGGCGCTTCAGTTCACGCAAAATCGTAGCCGTCAGCTTTGCGCCGGTGCATCCCAATGGATGCCCCAACGCCACCGCACCGCCGTTGGGGTTGATCTTGTTCGGATCAAGCCCCGCTTCCTTGATGACGGAAAGCGCCTGCGCGGCAAATGCTTCGTTCAACTCAAACACGTCGATATCTTCCAGCTTCAGCCCCGCAATTTTCAGGACTTTGGGAATGGCGTATACCGGTCCCAGGCCCATTTCTTCCGGCAGATAGCCCGCCGTGGCAAAAGCCACAAATCGCGCCATTGGTTTGATGCCGAGTTCCCGGGCTTTGTCACTGGACATTACGACGGTTGCTGCTGCGCCGTCCGAAGTTTGCGACGAATTCCCAGCCGTGACGCTTCCCCGGGCATGGAAAGCCGGCTTCAGGGCCGCCAGGGCTTCCAACGTTGATTCGGCGCGCGGGCCCTCGTCCACTTTGAAGACGATCTCCGTGCGCTTGGGTTTGGAGCCATTTGGAGTGGTAAAGCTGACCGGCACCGGCACAATCTCATCCTCGAACCTGCCCGCCTGGATAGCTGCGATGGCCTTCTTGTGGCTGTTCAAGGAAAACTCGTCGGCCTGCTGGCGTGTGATGCCAAAGCGTTTGGCCAGCCGCTCGGCGGTCAGGCCCATGGAAAGGTAGCTGTCAGGGTAGTTGTCCATCAGCCAGGGATTGATGGAGACCTTGTTCCCGCCCATGGGAATCATGCTCATCGACTCCGTCCCGCCGCCGATGGCCACTTCAGCGCGACCGGCTGCGACGGAATCCACCGCCAGCGAGATGGCCTGCAATCCTGAAGAGCAGAAGCGATTGATGGTCATGGCGGAAACTTCTACCGGCAGCCCCGCGCGCAACGACGCGATACGAGCTACGTTCATGCCTTGTTCCGCTTCCGGCGTGGCGCAGCCGATGATCACATCTTCAATCTCTCTTTTATCGAGCTGGGGGATTCGATCGAGCGCGCCTTTGATGGCAACTGCGGCAAGGTCGTCCGGACGCGTGGCGCGCAAGGTGCCCTTGCCTGATTTTCCGACAGCGGTACGAACTGAACTTGCTATTACGACGTCTCTCATAAAAACTCCTGGCTTGTGCCGCCCTTAAAAGGGGCTTGAATCTTCTTTGCGTCCTACCCACCCTTCCGGCTTCGCATTCGCTCGCCTCAGGGTCAGCTAACTTCTCATCGCGCCTCCGGCGCTAAATCGGCGGCGTCGGAGACGGTGTAGCCGTCGGCGACGGTGGTGCTACTTGCGGCGCGGTTGCTGGCGTCTCGCCCGGCACTATTGCCGGCGTTGGACTCGCACTCGGCGTCGGCGTTGCATCTTGCGGCACGCCAGCCGGCAACGGCGTCATTACAGGGACAGCAGTTGGCGATGGACTCGGCTTCGGCTGCATGTTCGATGCGTTCTTGTCCGTCAGTTTTCCGTCTGGCCCGAAGACAATCTGAATTCCGCTGTTCTGGCTGTCATTCGTTACGTCCTGTGGAACCGCCACCGCGTACTGCCACGTTGAACCCACAAACTTGTCGCCTAACTTGCTCACGTCACAGCGCGCGTAATCCGGCGCGCCTAAAATAATTTCGACTTCTGACTCACTCATACCCGCGCGCACCGTGTCATACTGCCGCATCCAACGCTCCAAAGACAGGTCGCTCGAGTACGGCAGCCGGATACTGGTGCGAAACTGGTCATAGTTCCGGTACTTCGAATTGCGCGCCGCGCACCGCTGCTGTTCATCCTTTGCCGCTTTTACGCTGGTCTGAAAACGAGCGTTCTCCTTTTCCAGAAACTCGTAGCCAACAACCATCAGCCACGCCCCCAGCAGCACGATTACGCCCAGGATGATGAGTCCGCGTTTCTTCACTAGTTCCTCAGCGGCTTGCCGGTTTTCAGCGTGAACTGGATCCGTTCCTGCGTCTTCTTCTCGCCGCAGAGTGACTTGAAGCCTTCGCGCTCGAGATCAAGAATGTACTGCTCGCTTACCGGCGTTCCCGGCGTAACATTGCCGCCACAGATCACCTCAGCCACCTTCGTCGCGACCTTCACATCATGGTCACTGATGTATTCCGCCTGCTTCATTAGATGGATTCCCAGGCGTAACGTCGCAAGCGCGTTTTCGCCCGGCGCGGGGATGTCCATGCGCGGAACGGGTGCGCGGTAACCGGCTCGGGCAAGTTCCAGCGCGCGATCTTTTGCGTCCGCCAGGATACGCTCGCGGTTCATGGAAATCATGTCTCCATCGGAAAGAAATCCCAAGGCGCGGGCTTCATAGGCTGAGGTTGAAACCTTGGCCATGGCGATGATTTCAAAAATCCGCTTCATGCCTTCCATCACTTCCACAGACTCGCCGCGACCATCAGGGCGCACGGCATGGGCGTTATCGATCGCGCGCAACAACATTTCTTTGCAGCCACCACCGCCGGGCAGCAGACCGACGCCAACTTCCACAAGTCCCATGTAAAGCTCGGAATGTGGCTGGCGCGCCGCCGAGTGCAGATTGATCTCGCAGCCGCCGCCCAACGTCATGCCGTAAGAAGCCGTCACGACGGGGCGCGAACAGAACTTAATGGCCTGGGTCATGCCCTGGAACTGCTTGATGGCCATGTCAACTTCGTCCCACTCTTCTTCTTGAATGGCCAGCATCAGCATCATCAGATTGGCGCCGACGGAAAAGTTGGCCGAGTCGCCGGTAATCACAAACGCTTCAAACTGGTCGCCAATGCCCCCGGTTTTGAGCGACTGCGTGACCATCTGCACAATGTCGCCGCCCAGCGCGTTCATTTTGGAGTGGAATTCGATGCAGCCCACGCCATCTCCCAGGTCGATCAACGAAGCGCCGGCATTTTTCTTCACCACGCCGTGGGATTTTTTGGCCGTAGAGACTGACCACACGCCTTCGGCGACCTGTACTGGCAGGTACTTGCCTGAGCGCAGATCAAAATAAGCGCGGCCGGAAGGCGATGAAGGATCGTCTTTGTACCAGGTCTTCGATCCTGCACCTGCCGCCAGCAATTTTTCGGCGTTCGCAGGAACTGGTTTGCCTTCTTTCTTCATGCGCGCGACAGTCTGCTCCACACCGGCAAGATCCCAAATCTCGAAGGGACCAATTTCCCAGTTAAAGCCCATGCGCATGGCCTGATCTATTTCCACGACGGTGTCAGCAATTTCAGGAATGCGGTTGGCGGAGTAAGTCCAGAGATCGGAGAGCGTGGTCCAGATAAACTGCGTGGCTTTGTCGCGAGAGGCATTATCGGAACCCCCAGCAAGAATCGTGCGCAGGCGCTCGCCCATATCTTCAATATTTTTCGCCATCTCCAGCGCGGGAAATTTGACCTTCTGCGTGGGATGGTATTCCAGCGTCTTCCAGTCGATGGCCTGGCGCTCTTCACCCTGCGGGCCTTTTACTTTTTTGTAAAAGCCGGACTTCACCTTGTCGCCTAGCAGCTTCTTCTCCAGCATCTGCTTGAAGAAATCCGGCAGCTTCAGGTCGGCGCGTTCGTCCTTCACATTCTTGCTGAAATTGGTGACCACGCTGCCCAGCACGTCCAGGCCTACGAGATCGATGGTGCGAAAAGTGGGCGCTTTACTCCAGCCACCGCTCGAGGTCAGCGCGTCCACTTCTTCGATGGTCAGGTCCATTTCCTGCATTATGCGGAAGACGTTCAATCCGGCGAATGTGCCGATGCGGTTGGCGATGAAGTTGGGAGTGTCTTTGGCCGTAACGATTCCCTTGCCCATGCGGACGTCACAGAAATGCGCGACGGTCGCAATGGCTGCGGGATCAGTTTCCGGCGTGGGAATAATTTCCAGCAGCCGCATATAACGCGGTGGGTTGAAGAAGTGCGTGCCGAACCAATGGCGGCGGAAATCTAGGCTGAACCCTTCAGCGATGCTCGCCACGGGCAGACCGCTGGTGTTCGTAGTTACCAGGCTGCCGGGCTT
>DATCAX010000224.1:0-5210 GCA_036512375.1 Candidatus Angelobacter sp.
AACTTGGATATCCCATTTACCAACTGGACTCGAATACCGGAAATCCGGCCGCGAATTTGTGCTAATTGTCTTTCAAAATACAGCTGCATCAGGCCGCCACAAACGCCAGCTCCCATAGCGACGATCACTAGCAGGTTGGTCACAATTGCGAGTCGCCAGTCAAACCAGAACAGCAGGAGCAGGCTGAAAGCGGAAAAAAGAAATGATAATAATGACGAAGCCACGGCATTGGTAAGATTCTTTCGGATTTCACTGACGCCCAGGCTGCGGATCGCCAGATCACCTGAGGTGTATTCCCGGAAGAATGTGGCCGGCAAACTGATCAGGCGGTCCCATAAGGCTGTTTGAAGATTGGCGTCCATTTTTCCTTCAATCCGCAATACAGCAAAAGCCCGAGTAACAGCCAGCATCGAGAGCGAAAATGCAACGGAAAGGAGCAGAAGCAAGGACTGGAGGAGTGCCCTGCGCATCCCTGCAGGCAGGAACTGATCAACAATATAGGCCGAGGCCAAGGAAGGTATTAGAGCCAGCAAACCACCGGCTATTCCAGACAAGGTGAGAGCGCCGATATCGCGCCTGCAACCATGCAAGGCAAACCGAACCAGCGACCATATGGTTGGACTCTCCGGCGGGAGCGGACGATAGAAGACGTAGCCTATTTGCTCTAGTTCGCTGGCAATCTTACTATCCATAGGGACTGTGCTCCCGGCTATCGGGTCATAAATCCTGTAGCTGCCCTTTTTATCTGGCAAAAGTGCCACCGGCTGCCCGCTGGTCTTGAAGAAAGCGAGTATTGCTCCTGCCTCATCTTTCCACCATCCGGGACGCAAAGACACTTTGCGAAACTTGATTTTGGAGTTGGTAGCGATTGCCAGCAAATCAGCCTGGTTAGAGTTTGAACTTTTTGCCGGAAAGACGAAGCTCAGGCCCATATGTCGGCCGATAACCCGCAACGTCAGTGCCAGGAGAAAGTCGGAATCGGGGGTTTGAACGGCTGCGGAACCTGCGGCATTCTGCGATTCCATCACTGCCCGCGGTGCAGTTTGATCGTTCTGAAGCCGATTCAGCCCTTTGCTGAACAATCGGCTCACCGCTTCCGGCACGTGGCGCATGCTGGTGATGAAACCGGCCTCACGCTGGCCGGCATCGTCAAGAATTGAACCTAGTTCGAGCAACGAATCAGAGAAAGTCCTGGCATCAAATGCCGCGGTTGCCCTGGTGTCCAGAGACTTTGGCTCCTCTGCCATGACTCCAGAGTCCACGGGCTTGGAAGTAATGTCCGCTGGGTTCTTGAAAGTTTCCTCCACCATATCAGTCGGCTTTCATCAAGCGCGCATACGGCCCATCGATCTGAATGAGTTCATCATGCGTGCCCGCTTGTACTACAATTCCGTTTTCCAGCACGAGGATTTCATCGCATTCTCGAATCGTGCTGAGCCGGTGCGCCAGGATTAGACAGGCACAGCCTCTTCGACGAATGTGCTCGTTGACCATCTTCTCCATTCGCGGATCAAGGGCGCTGGTGGCTTCATCAAGAATCAAAATGGATGGGTTGGAGATCAGGGCGCGGGCAATTTCAAGGCGTTGGCGCTGTCCCCCGCTAAAATTCCTTCCACCCTCCTGAATTTCAGCGTCATATTTGCCTGGGGCACTCCCAAGTGAAAAATCGATGCAAGCATCCTTGGCCGAGCGTTCAATTGCTGAGTTTGGGATGGTCCCATTCCACATTGTCATGTTTTCCCCTGCAGTTCCGCCGAAGAGAAATATGTCCTGGTCCACCATTGAGATCATTTGATTCAAAGTGGTGCGGTCATACGCTGTCAGACACCTGCCATCCAGTAAAATCTCACCTGACCACGGCTGGTAAAGACCGCAACAAAGCTTGGCCAGCGTTGATTTACCGCTGCCCGAACGACCCACAATACCAATGCGTCTCCCGGCGGCCAGGGTAAAGCTAATGTTACGAACTATAGGTTGCGCCATCTTGTTGTAGCCAAATGTCACATCGCGCAATTCAAGATGCCCGTAAAACGATGGCCTTAGCGCCGGCTCAAGGTCCGTTTCATCAGTTGAAAACCCCTGAGCAATTGGATGGGAGAGCACGTCATCCAGTCGGTTGAGGTCGGCCTGTACCTGCTGAAAGCGATCACCCTGGTCTACCAACCGGTTCACCGGCTCCATGAAACTTCCGCTCAGACCTTGAAAAGCGATCAATGTACCAATGGTTATCGCTCCAGTCATTACATTCAAACCTCCCCATACCAGCACCGGGATGAATGCTGCAGTTGCAAGGAAGAGCGACAATGCCGGAAGATAGAGGGTCTTGACCGCCAGGTCTTGCTCCGCATTGAGCACGTCGGTGTAGAGGCCTGTCCAGTGTGCGAAAAACTCGCCTTCTGCTCCGTTGGCCTTGAGGGACTCAATCGATTGAATGCCATTGATCGAGACGCCAATGAGTTTGCCTCGTTCCTGCAGAATCTTGCGGTTGGCGTCTAGACGCAGCCGTGACATTCGGTAGTGGGCCAGTCCATTCATTGTTGCGATCAGCGCAATCAGCATCGCCAGCCTGAACTCGTAGTGCGCCATCAATGCCAGAAAAAAACCCACGAGCAGGATGTTGACGAATTGCGTGGCCATATCTCGGGATAGGAGATCAGCAATACGATCGTTGATTTCCACGCGGCTGCTGACTTCTCCTGCCATCCGCTGCGTAAAGAAGTCAATAGGAAGCCGGAGCAGATGCCACACAAATCCTGCCGCCGATTGCGCCGCCAGTTTAGTCTGGAGCTTTAGTAGCGCCGATTGCTGCCAATATGTCAGCAGTCCGCGAAAAGTAGCAGCCAGGATCAAGCCAAGAAAGATGAACTTCAACTGGTCTTTTCCGCGTGATGAAAAGACATCCACGAATGCCTTGGAAAGCACTGGGACAGCCAGACTCAGCAGAGTCAGCGCTAAGGCCGTGGCCAGCACATAAAAATGCCCGCCCCAACTGTGAGGAAGACGCGCCGCTATTCCTTGTAACAAGGAATACCGCTTGCCTCCTTTCCTGAATCCAGGCCCTGTCCTTAGCTCAAGAACAACGCCTGTAAAGCCTTTATCGAACTCTTCCAGGCTTACGCTCCTCGGCCCGGTGTCCGGATCATTGATGTAGACTTTACGCCGTGAAAAACCCTCCACCACCACAAAATGCCGGAATTCCCAGTACACAATGACCGGGAACTGCATTTCTCGAAGCTCGGAAATTTCTTTTCGGAATCCTCGGGCCGCCAAATCGTAAGCGCGGGCAGCCCTCACGATATTCGCAGCGCTAGCGCCATCTCGCGATACACCGCACGCAATCCGCAATTCTTCCAGAGTAGTCCATCTCCCGTAGTGGGCCAGAATGATTCCCAGGGCGGCGGCTCCGCATTCTGTCGCTTCCATTTGCAGCACGGTAGGGGTGCGGACGCGGCCCGCCCAAAGATGAAACCAACCGAAAATACTGTTTTTCGAAATCAGCTTCATAGGGAATCGGCTACTTATGATTTCCGGCGTTGTCCTCGCCCGAGTGCGTGAATATGGTAATAGGCTTGCGAGTGCCGGCCACGAGCCTCACTTCCCCTGTTGTCCCAGGAACGAGGACAGCCATCGGAACTTCTGCATTGCTGGTCAACACAGACCCTCGTCCTGCCGAAACACCAACCATAAAGCTGGCGCGCAACTCCATCACTGGGCCGTGTTCCATCAAAGACTTGTTGTGAGAATCGCCCTGCAAAATATGGTCAAGGCGTTCGCGCGTTAAGGGCGCATCAGACACAGAAGTGACTCGGGCCAATATATATTCAGACCGGTTCCATGCGGTCTGGAAAGGCTGGAACCGGACGAGCACTCCCGGCTGGATTCCCGCGAATTGCAATGCGGGTATAAAGATACGGAGTTCTCGCTGCGCAGCACTAAGCTGTGCGGGATAATTGGCCGCCACGCATGACGGCTGTCCCGCCTCGATAACGGCTATCTGGCAGTCAACGATAACTCCAAGGCCTTGTACCATGACCGGCAGGTCTGCAGACATTCCCCAGATCAGCAAAGCCCCGAAAATCACGTAGACCCCCATGAGGCCTACCCAGTTTCTCGGTTTTGTAATCCGTAGAACGCGATCCAATTGCTCGGGAGACAACAGTCTTTCGAGCGCGGCTTGGCGGTATATTCGGCGGTTCTTGTTCATGAGGGAGCTCGCTGCCAGTGATATTCTCACAAAGCCGGTCTTTACAGAAGCACTTAAAGAGAATAAGGCAGGAGCTTCAACTAAACAGGGCCGAGGAATAAGAACCTCGGCCCTGAAAGGTGTTCGGGTACCCTTTTAGTTGGCTATTTCTACTACAATAATGTTGGTGATACAGCAATCCGTGCAGCAACAATTTGAGCATGCACAGGTAAGCAGGCAATCGGCGCCGGCTACTTCTTCCAGCTCCCGGTCAGTGAGTTCTCCGCTGGTCCATAGAGGCTCAGGAAGGATAATCGTCCGAGTTGAGCCGGAAATTTCAAATCCGACGTGAGTTGCATCTTGGTCTTCGCGGAACAGCAGGTTAATGCCGTCCGGTAATGGAGTTGGGTCGAACTTTTGCATTGCTTGGCCACCATCAGCCAGAGCCAAATGCCGAAACTCCGGATCCAACGCTGCGCGCTTCACGACTTCTTCGAGAGTCCGCTCAAACCGTTCGTCATTCCAATGAGACATTGTGACTTTCTCTACTTTCTTTAATCTTCAATACTTGTAAAGCTGAGAGCCCAAATGCGTGAGCACTGTATCCCAACCGATTCCGGGATGCAAGGTAATTAGCCGGAAACTATTTTATAAGTAAAACTGAATTCCCATTTTGGAACTATTAACATCTTGAACATTCAACCTTTACGAAAACCTAACTATCCGTTATAGTGCCGTAAGTTTTACACATACTAAAGGCTCGCCCAATGGAATGGTCAGAAGAGGAATGGTTCTCACTTGCGGCGAAGGCGGCCTTTCTACATGAGCGGCGTGCTTCCTCCTATGTTCCTGCCGTAGTAACTTCGGAAATGATGAAGCAGGTTGAGAACCGCATGCTTCGATGGAAGAAGAATGTCGCGAATGGAAATGATTCGCTCTTCCAGCGCAGGCTGGAATGGGACAACTTATCATCCGCTACGGCGGCGAACCTTCTTCAGATAACACAATTTGCGGGTACTGAGCTGCC
>DATCAX010000225.1:0-2296 GCA_036512375.1 Candidatus Angelobacter sp.
GCTGGATCTGCATCAGCTTCTTGCGGCGGCGCTCAATCTCACGCACTGGAACTTTGTCGCCCAGGTGATATGCCGCGGAGCCGTCCTCGTCTGAATAGCTGAAGACGCCCAGCCAGTCAAACTGCGCGACTTGAACGAACTCGCACAGTTCGGCGAAGTCGGCTTCCGTCTCGCCGGGGAACCCGACGATAAATGAAGTGCGCAGCGTGAGGTCGGGAATGGTGCGCCGCATCTTCTCGACAGACTTCAGAAAAATCTCAGCTCCGCCGCCACGCTTCATACGTTTCAACACTGAGGAGGAAGCGTGCTGCAAAGGGACGTCGACGTAAGAACAAATCTTTTCGTGGTGCGCGATGGTCTCCAGCAGCTTGCCGGTGATCTTGTTGGGATAGGAGTAAAGGAAGCGCACCCAGCGAAGATCTTCAATCTGCGCCAGCCGCTCCAGCAGCAACGCAAGGCCGTCTTTGAGGCCAAGATCTTCGCCGTAGCAGGTGGTATCCTGACCGATCAGCGTGATCTCGCGCACGCCGTTGGCGGCAAGCCTCGCGGCTTCAGCGATGACGGATTCAAAATGGCGCGAGCGAAATTTGCCGCGCAGCTGCGGAATGATGCAAAAGCCACAAGGATGATCGCAGCCTTCGGCGATCTTGATGTAAGCCGACGCTTTTGGCGTAGCCAGCACCCGCGGCGTGTTTTCATCGTATAGATAGTTAGGCAGATCGGCGATGGCGCCATCCCACTCCGCGCGGGAGAATCGTCCGCTCTGCTCGCGCGCCAGTCCTTCAGCTCTCGCAGGCATGCCGGATTTTAACGACTGGCTGTTGGAGGAATGATTCAGGATAACGAACGGTGATTCGTCCGCGGGCGCGCCACCAGCGCGGATTCCAGCCGCCGCGAGAATCGCATCCAGTTCGCCAGTGCCCACCACGGCGTCAACTTCAGGAATGTTCTTTTGGATTTCCGTGCGATAGCGCTCCACCAGGCAGCCGGCCACGATTAACTTCTGGGCTTTGCCAGTAATCTTGTGCTGCGCCATTTCCAGGATGGTATTGACCGACTCCTGCTTGGCTGAGTCAATGAAAGAGCAGGTGTTTACCACGATAATGTCGGCGTCTTCGGCGCGAGCGGTAATTTGCGCGCCACCGGTTTGCAGCATGCCCATCATTACCTCGCTATCGACGAGGTTTTTGGGGCAGCCGAGGCTGACAAAGCCGATCTTTAGAGGGCTCTGGAGGGGGCTCTGGCGAGGCGCAGATTCCGGCTGCGGAGGCGCTGCTGTGAGGTTCTCTACTGGCATGCTGTCTATCTATTGTAGCATTGCGAAGGCCAGTGTTTTCGCGGGTTGGACGTCTGCGAGTTGTTATGGGAAGAGCCACTTTTAGCCGCGAATGCACGCGAAAAAGCGCGAATTATTTTTCTTTTTGCGCTCCTTTGTATCAATAATTCGTCGTATGGATGCGTGGGCCTGAAAGCTATTATTGCTAAATGGATCTCTCGCTACGCTCGAGATTTCAGATGTCGCCAGTGTTTTCGCGGCTCTGGCATGGATTGGGATCGCCCGGCGAGTACAATCCTGGTTATCGGGGAATAAAATATGACAAATCACGACAAAGCAAAAGCAACGTTGGTAAGGCCGGTCTTGATGACGGTGGGGCTGTTGCTCATGACCATCGCATGGGCACAGGCCAAAAAAGGGCCTGCCAAAGCAGTCAATATGCAGGACAGCCAGGGGAAAAGCGTTGGTATGGCCACGCTTTCGCCGACGGCGAAAGGCGTTGCCATCAAACTGAATCTGCATGATCTTCCGCCGGGAGAGCATGCTATCCATGTGCATCAGACATCGATGTGCGAAGGCCCGGACTTCAAATCAGCCGGACCGCATTTCAATCCCGACGGAAAAAAGCATGGCTTGCAGAATCCTGAAGGTCCACACGCCGGTGACGCACCGAATTTCCAGGTTGACGCCAACGGTAAAGCCAAGGGCGTGGTCGACGCACCCAATATCACGCTGGGCGATGATCCGCATTCGGTTTTTACCGGCGGAGGCACGGCGCTGGTGATTCATGCCAAAGCTGACGATCAGAAAACTGATCCTTCCGGAAATTCAGGCGACAGAATTGCCTGCGGAGTGATTAAGAAATAGATGTTTTCTCCGAAAATCCGGAGCCCGCGAAGTGGGAGAGGGAGCCCTATCGCAACCATGGTTGGAAGGGCCGCTGCTGAAGCAATTCACGTTGAAAACCCCGGCCATCAAAATGGCGACCCGTAGATTTTCGTCACAGGAGTCCCTCGCTTC
>DATCAX010000226.1:0-2976 GCA_036512375.1 Candidatus Angelobacter sp.
TCACCCGATAAGAACCAATCTGCGGTAAACTTAGCCTCAATGCGTGTCCTGGGAATCGATTGCGGCAGTGAGTACACCGGTTTTGGCGTGGTGGAAGAAACGTCTGACCGAAAGCTGGTTTGTCATGCCGCCGGCGCCATCAAGCTGAAATCGGGAACGCCCATGGCCGCCAAGCTGGAAAAGATATTTACCGATCTCACGGCCATCATCGCCAAATATCAGCCAAAGATAGTGGCTATTGAAGATGTGTTTTACGCCATCAACGTCAAAAGCGCGCTCAAACTGGGACAGGTAAGGGGGGTAGCCATGCTGGCTGCGTCTTCGTCGGGCTTGCAGGTAGCGGAGTATTCGCCGCTCTCGATCAAGTCCGCCGTGGTTGGTTATGGCCGGGCAGATAAATTCCAGGTGCAGCAAATGGTTACGCGCCTGCTGAATCTTGCCGCACCGCCGGAGCCCACGGACGCCTCTGACGCGCTGGCCATCGCTATCTGCCACATTCACACGGCGGCCACCAATGATCGCTACCAAGCAGCCTCAAGATGAAACGTGCGAGCGTCATTCTTCTCTGGCTGTTGTTGCCTGGCGCAATTCTGCTGGTGGGGCAGACGCCCCCAGCGCAGAGCGCTGACCAAAAGACGGACGCTGAGCCATCGATTACCTTTACTCGCGTCTGGGATGATTTCAAGCCGCAAAGCGTCACGATGACTGTATCCGCAAACGGCGCTACGAAGTATGGTTCGAGCAATCCGAAAAAAGCCGGCGATGATGTGGACGATTACCAGACGGAGTTCACGATGTCACCCGCGCGGCGGGAAAAGCTTTTCCTCTATGCCAGAGAAGCGAACTACTTTGACGGTGATTTCAATTTCAAAAAACATCCTGTCGCCAGCACCGGCAAAAAGACGCTGACCTATTCCGATCCAACTCGGCACTTCAATACTAGTTTCGACTATTCCGAGAACAAGGCCGTCACGGAGATTACGAATATTCTTTCAGGAATTTCCAACACCATTCAGCACGGACGCAAGCTGGTATTTCTGCGCCGCTTTGACAAGCTGGGTCTGGAAGAGGAGCTCAAAGCTATGGAAAGCGCCGCTGAGGGCCACAATCTGGCGGAACTGCAAATTATCGCGCCCACGCTGGAAAGCATCGCCGGCGACCGCACGGTTCTTAATATTGCCCGCCAAAGGGCGCAAAAACTGCTGGCCAAGGCCAATTCCGAGTGAAGCGATCACCAGTTCTGACTTTAAAAGTTAAGTATCATCAATAACACTTAACAATAAGAAACTAAGTACAAAAACACCGATCTAATAGAGTAGCACCTGCATCAGGAGGGTTTATGCTGCGCCACTCTTTTATGGGATTCCGTAAGACAGGGCTGCTCCTTTCCATGATTTTTGCGCTGCTATTTTCTCTGGCTCCGCTTACCCACGCCCAAGACGCTGACGACGAAGATGGACACGATTCGCAGGCGCGGATCGTCCGTATCAGCTATGTTGACGGCGAGGTCCGGTTGGACAATGGCCACGGCTATGAAAGCGCGACCATGAACGTTCCTCTCACGGAACGCAACTGGCTACAGACGGGATCGGACGGCTGGGCCGAGGTACAACTGGAAGATGGCAGCCTGATTCGGCTGGCTCCGGATACCGTGATTGCCTTCACGCAACTGGCACGCGCGTCGTCTGGCGGCACGCTGACGACGGTAGACCTTGACCAGGGCGAAGCCGAGTTTAAGATCCTTAAACACGATGATAGCGACTTCAATGTCACGGTGAAGAAAAGCACAATCGCGCTCACGCGCTCCGGCTCGTTCCGCGTGACCAGCACCAATGCCAATCCGCTGGAAGTCGCGGTATGGAACGGCGAGGTTGGCGTCAGCGATACTGAGAACGGCGGCGAAGTTGCGGTCAAAAAAAATGAAACCTTCGTTCTTGATCCTGGTGATGTTTCGCGTTACGCGCTGGATAAAGGCGCGGAGGCGGACGATCTGGACCAGTGGAGCAAGCAGCGCGACGACGCTCTAAGCACTTACGCTTCTGCCCGCGGCGCTTACAATCAATCGCCTTACCAGTATGGCGAAAGCGACCTGAATTATTACGGCCAGTACTATGACGCTCCTGGGTACGGCAGCGTCTGGCAGCCCAACAACGTGAGCCTGGGTTGGGACCCGTTCAGCAATGGTTACTGGAGTTATTCTCCTGGCTTTGGGTACACATGGGTTTCCTCCTATCCGTGGGGCTGGATGCCCTACCGCTACGGTCGGTGGGTATTTGTGAACGGACGCGGCTGGTGCTGGGCGCCAGGCGGTTGGAACAGATGGTACAGCAGGCCACAGCTTGCGAATGCGCCTCCGGGCTTCCGTCCTCCCGTTCCACCGGCGGACAAGCGGATTGTGGATCGCGGGCCAGACCGAATTCATGCAGGAACACCTATCGAAAACGGCGGATCTGGCGGAAGGACTGCCGGATCTGGCGGAGGCAGGGTTGCAGATCGCGACGGCGATAACCGCAATATCGGACGTTCCAATGGAGATCGAGCTGACAAGCGCGTGTTCACCAATGATGATGTGGCAAGAGTGCCGCGCACTGACATACCGGCGCAGCAGCCACCAGCCAATGGCGACCGCAAACAAAGTGTCGTGGAGCAGCAGCCGGCACGGGACGCAGGCGATCGCGGAGGTGATATCAATCGCTCCCGTGATGATCGCCAGGGCCCGCGCGAGCCGGTAAGCCGTTCGAATAATGATCGTGCCCCTGCAGCCAGAGAGCCGGAGCGGCAGCACAATCCGCCGCCGCAGTCATACATGCCGCCGGAAAGGGAACAGGGGCGTCAATCCACGCCGGCTCCGCAATCCGCACCGGTGCATCAGCAGTCGGCTCCGCCACCGGCGCCGGTAATGCATCAATCGGCGCCGCCGGCGGCAGCTCCGGTGCAGCGGCAATCTGCGCCGCCGCCGGAAAGCCATGTGAAATC
>DATCAX010000227.1:0-5237 GCA_036512375.1 Candidatus Angelobacter sp.
TTGGGAGATGCCGAGGCAAGTCTTCGGATCTCGGACCATCGGCGCTACCGTTCGGAGCGAGCAATCATTGAGCTTCATCGTGCGGAGGCTCGGCTGCGGGCCGCAGAAGCTGTTGACGTTAGTGAGTCCCGGAGTTTTACAACCATGTGCCGCAGTTTCGAAGAAATTAAAGTTACAGTCGGATCGCAACCCCAACATGAGAGCAGGTTTGAATATTTTCGGGATCACGAGGGGAACGTTGCACCTGAAGTGCATACCGCTTTGCGTCAGGCAAAATCTCTGATTGTCGATGGCATGCGCTTCTTGGATCGGGCCGCACCTGTCCTGCTCGAGCGCCGCCGCAACGTCTGGTGGACATCTTGGTTTTTTGAACGACGGATGCGCGGGATTGCCATGTCGGTGTGGGCTGCTGTGTTTGAAACCGGAACGCCAATCCCATTTTTGGGATTTGAAGCTGCCGCAGCGGGTACCCAGACAATCGCCGATTCTCTCTTGGAAGACGCGATCCGAATGATCAGCGTGGATGCTTATCGCCTCGCGACGATTGTTGATGCCTATGCATCCTGCATCAAAGCGCTTCAAATCCGGATGTGGCTCGATGCTTCGAGCCGCCATCTTTTAGGCTCTCGTAAGAGTAGAATGCAAGATCGGTTGAAAAATGCTCTCGTCGAAGTGCAAAAAGCCCTTCAGCGTCGGCACCGGCCCGACTTCGGCGAGGGTGAGAAACCGTTGGACGGCAGAGATGAGATAGATCCTGACGCTCTCTGTTATATAAACAAGGTTGTCAAACGAGAAGGTTTTGTGGATGATCCTGCAGGATTGTAGAGGAGTTGGAGATTGGGGGGACGCCGCAGAGAATCCATACCGCTGGGGCAAATTAGTTCGTCCTGAGCTCACCTTTTGACCGTATGGTCAAGAATCTCAAAACGTGACATCAATTCCCTGTTACGAGCGGTTTGATTCCCTGTTTACTCCCAGATAATTCCCTGTTCCGTTTCCAGCTTGATCCAGGTCTCTGTGCGGTAGAAACACCGCAGACGTTTCCCCAATATGCTCCAGCAGGTGCCTCATCAGGATTTCGTCGGCGCTCGACTCGGGCCATGTTCACCCCGGCATATTCCCAAACGTTGGTTCGGTTGCGCTTGTATTGGCCTAACATCACATTGTTGCGATGTGAGCCCTTCCGCAGACATTTTGATCTATGGCTACGTTGTAGGGCACATCGGCAAACACGATGTTTGCTCGACGGTTACCCATCAGTTCCGCAAATGACGACTCATGGAGAGCGTTCCCGCAGAGAATACGGTGTTTGCCTAGTTTCCAGAGATCATTAGGTTGGGTAACCGCCGGTGCCGTTTCGTCAGTCTCAATAACATCGTCCTTGTCTTGTTCAGCGCGGCCTTCCTCGAGAATCAGATCGATCTCAGGAATTTCGAAGCCAGTGATGGTGACATCAATCTCATCGATCGAAATCAAATGCTGAAGCTCGATTGCCAGGATTGATTTGTCCCAGCCCGCTTTTTCGGCGAGCCGATTATCCGCCAAAATGTAGGCTCGAATCTGGTCCTCGGTCAGGTCTTCGAGGACAATGGTCGGCACTTTCTCAATGCCGATCTTTTTCGCCGCTAGCAGCCGTCCGTGGCCAGCCATGATTTTGTTCTTACGGTCGATAATGACAGGATTGACGAACCCGAACTCCTGGATGGACGCCTCAAGCTGGCGGATCTGTTTTGGCGAATGGGTTCTGGCATTTTGGGGGTTTGCAACAAGATCGGTGACGTGCCTGTAGACGATCTCTAAGGGAGGGCGCGAATGTTTATTCACAGAACGATATTGTCGCGTCAAGAAACGGCAATCAATGTTCAGGATGTGGGCAGAGCGGGGTTGGGACAATCGAAGCGACAGGAGGGCAGCATTTACGCATGGTTGAGACAATGCAAAAAAGATGTCCGCGTTTACGGTGCGGACAGTCCGGATTGTCTTTTCCAAGCAGCTTCGGCACGGCTTAAACGCTTCTGAACCGCCCGCCGAAGCTTTAACTCAGTCACCTTACTGCATAAGGCATCACCAAAAGTATGAATGGCCTTCCGCGGGTGTATTTGGTTCCATTCTGCAAGTTTGTCGCGGTACTCACCCTCTAAGTATTTGACCGGCCTAAACCCGGCATGGTCAAGCTGACATGCAATCTTCTTGTACTCTTCAATCGGAAGATGGTTGTTCTCTCCCCGCCGCGGCCGAGCATCAAACATCAGCTTACCTGCCAGTGCATCGAACCCGGACAGGTCTGAGGGCGGACTTACTTCCATATTCAGACCATTCCTCGAAATCCACCACTGCATCGCAGGATAATTGCGGGCTATCTGATCTATTGTGTCCCCGCAAAAACCAAAACATGTTTTTGCTCGGCAATGAACTTGTTGGCTGAGGACGTCAGGCAACGACTCTATTGGAATTGTTTTTTGAGCTTGCGTGGCAATTTGTTCCACAATGTCACGGCCCGTGCAGGGCGCTGGGACCGTGCAATTAACCACGTTTTCAAGGATCGCACCGCGAAACAGTTCGGTTCCACCATTTGTGCTCGTTTTATTGGAGTTGAAGCGCTCCCAACGGATTGAGGTCGATCGCGCCCCATCGATTTCTGCCTTGCTGTTCCAGACTCGCATCCGGGTTCCTGTCCTCTTTAATTTTACCTTGGGTAAGCCCAATACAATATGAGGATAGGTCTCAGGCAAGGCAGTTCCCTGAACTCCCCGATTATTTCCCCTGATAGGCCTCCCAAAATTCCCTGTTATTTTCGCTGCTCTTACTGAGCGATATGTCTCTAAGTGGCTAGGAATGCTACAGATCGAACTTGAATGCCAGGCCGGATGTGGCATGAAAGTATAAAAATTCCCTGCCAATAACTGCCTCCACCATCGTTACGAGCGGCGGGCCGCTTAGAGTCGACGCGACAAGATGCGCAGCAAAACTGCAGGCGCTCTTGCGCAACCCGCAAAGAAAAGCTTCCATCCCAATTCCGGTAACGGGCAGCCGAGTTGAACGAGGATGAAAGAACTTCCGGCACACCACCCACTTCGATAGTTACTAACTCAATACTTGTAGACCCGCTGAAGTTAATTTATAAACTCTCGCAACCGCACCCCTAAAGGAAATTCCTCTGATTTCCCGTGCAACAGCATTACTTTTGTGCCGGATTCTTATGCCTTGGTGTCCATAAACGCAGGCTGTTCGTGACTCATGTACTAGCAGCAGCGTTCGGTAGGAGAGAACATGAAGTCAGCGAAGCTTTGTGTGTTCGTCGCCATCCTGATGACGGGAATTGTTCCCGCTATTGCCCAGACCAACCCTAATGAAGAGCAGGGTCTCAAGCCTTACGATTCCTGGCACGGCGGCGATCTCGACAGCGTGAGCATGACCACTGGCGGACTCGCGCTACACATTCCGCTGGCTTCATTCCCGCAGCGTGGGAATCTCAATCTAAGCTTTATGGTGCGTCACAGCACGAAGCAGTGGTACGTCAAACCTGCCAAATATGATCAGTCGGGACACATTATCACTCCGGCATCTTGGCAGCCAATGGCCAATAGCGGCACGCAAGTCGTTAGCAGTGTTGATTGGTGGTTGCAGGGCAGCTGGTGGCCGGACATGGGCGGTAACGGTGGGACAAACTGGACTTTTGGAGTTATGTCTCCAGATGGGAATACGCACAATCTCGGTGGTGACACCAACGGCGCGACCAATGGCCCCACTTTCCCTTTGCGCTCATTCGATGCCACCGGTCTCCTGTACTCTAATTATCAGACTTTGATTTTGCCCAATGGCACGCGCTACACCTATCCCGTCAATGGCCTGATCATGACAGGCCCACCACCGAGCACTTCCAAACTCGGGATTCAAGCGACCAATATAGTGGACGCTAACGGAAATCAAATCAGCATCGGCGCGAACGGTTGGACGGACACCATGGGCAGACTTATCCCTGGGCAAGGACTTCCTGTGCAGCCCGGTGTGTCTACCACTAACTTGTCCACTTGCCCGTCCGGAACCACCTCAGCCGCCATTTGGGCTGTGCCAGGCATTGCTGGTGTGGATCGCATCTTCAAGTTTTGCTATTCACCGGTTACCCTGCAAACCTCTTTTGGAATCAACGCACAGGAATATGGCCCGGTTAGCACGCCCCTGATTACCGCCATCGTCCTTCCAGATTTAACGACGATGTGGACTTTTGCCTATGACAGTTATGGTGATATTACCCGTCTTGGATTCCCGACTGGCGGTTCCATCGTCTACACCTATACCACTGCTCCAGGGCAGTGCAACATGGACACTCAGATCAGCAAGTCGGTTGCAAGCCGTACCGTCGACGCCAGTGACGGAACAGGGGGCCATACCTGGAGCTACACGTATGTTGGGCAAATCACGGCGACCCCCATCGGCAACGGCCAATTGCAAGATAACTATTCCGGAACAACAAAAATAACTAGCCCCGCTCCGGATCTGAATGACACCGTCCACACTATCGTCAACCCCCTTGCCGGAGCATTTTGCAATCTGTATGACACCCAGGTTCAGTATTACCAGGGGAGCGCAAGCGCGGGAATATTGTTGAAGACCGTCAACACGCAATACTCCGGGAATGTAGACTGGTCCCGCTCCTCGGGCGTAGTTGCAGACAACATCGTTCCGTCACAGGTCACCACAACCGTTGGCGGAAAAACAACTCGGATCGTCAATACTTCGGACACCGGAAACACGGTCACCCAGAACTACCTGCTTCAGGCTCCTGCTGCCATTCCGGTGGTCTTCGGCGGCCTCATGCAAAAGGACGAATACGATTTCTCCAACAGTTTGGTTCGCTCAACAGTGCATCACTATTTGTGGCAGGACAATGCTACATATAAGACAAACAACTTCATTTCACTTCCCGCTTCATCGACAGCTAAAGACGGGGCAGGAAGCCAGATCGCACAGACCACCTACACTTACGACCAGGGAACCCCCGCTTCGTCGGGAATCGGTACGCCAACCCACGTTGCTCCGCCAGCAGGCGCAACCATTCGAGGCAACCTGACCGCAATCAGCCATTGGCTGAACACCACCAATACCTTGATCCCCAGCACTGCGACCTATTTTGATACGGGTATGAAGGCTACGAGCGCTGATCCTCTTACCCGCACCACCAGCTACTCATATTTGCCAGCTTTCTTCGGCGCGTATCTCACGCAAACGAACCTAGC
>DATCAX010000228.1:0-6247 GCA_036512375.1 Candidatus Angelobacter sp.
TGACGCTCCCAACTACGGAAACACGGGCGGGACCATTAGCCACGAGCTGACGCACGGCTTTGACGATCAGGGCGCCAAGTATGACGCCAAGGGAAACCTGCGCGACTGGTGGACCAAGGACGACAAGCAGAAATTTGAAGAGCGCACCAAGTGCGTAGCCGACCAATATGCGCAGTATGTAGTGGTGGATGACCTGCACATCAACAGCCGGCTTACCCTGGGCGAAGACGTGGCTGACCTGGGAGGAGAAATCCTGGGGTACATCGCGTGGAAAGACGCGACCAAAGGGAAAGACCTGAAGCCGGTGGACGGGTTGACGCCGGAGCAGCGCTTCTTTATCGGCTTTGCGCAGTGGGATTGTTCGAATACGCGTCCGGAAGAGATGCGTGTGCGCGCGCTGACCGATCCGCATTCGCCTTCGAAATATCGCATCAATGGCGTGGTGGTCAACATGCCCGACTTTGCCAGCGCGTTCTCTTGCAAAGCCGGGCAGCCGATGGTGAATCCGCCGGAGAAAGTGTGCAAAGTGTGGTGAGGATAAGCAAGAGCTCAATACGGAGACACGGAGGCACGGAGAAGACGGAACTGGTTCCGTGTAAAATATCCGCTTTTGCATTGCGTCTTGCGATCCAGGAGTAATCCGTGTCACTCACCATCGTTCAAGCCGGCGACCCAGTCCTTCGCAAAGCCGCGCGGGCGTTGCGACCGAATGAAATCCGCAGCCGGGAGATCCGCGAGCTGATCCAGCAGATGAAAGAGACCATGTATGCCGCTCCCGGCGTCGGGCTGGCGGCGCCACAGATCGGGCAGGGCATTCAGCTTGCGGTGATTGAAGACCGTCCTGAATACATCAAAGACTGGACTCCGGAGCAACTGGCCGAGCGTGAACGCCAGTCGATTCCTTTCCAGGTGATCATCAATCCCAGGATCACGCTCATTGGCGATGACCGCGTTGAATATTTTGAAGGCTGCCTGAGCCTGGAGAAACTGATGGCGGTGACGCCGCGTGCGCGCCGCGTGCGCGTAGACTGCGTGGATGAAAAGGGCGAGCCCAAAGTGATTGAAGCCAGCGGCTGGTACGCGCGCATTCTGCAGCATGAGATTGACCACCTGGCCGGGACGATGTACGTGGACCATATGTATCCACGCACTCTGATGACGGTGGAGAACTTTACCCAACATTGGAAAGGGAAGACGCTGGCAGAAGTGAAGAACGAACTGCTTGCGACCGTTGCAAGCGATAGATGAGATGGTTTTAGATTTTGCGGCCCATCATTTACACTTCCCGTTCGAAAGAAAAATACATTGAAGGAAACCACATGAACAAGATCGTCATTCATTTCACGGTGTGTGCCAGTGTTCTTCTTACAGCTTGTTTCGCCCGCGCACAAAAGCCCGCTGGGCCATCTCCAGAGGACAGCTCGAACCCGGCCGAGCAGGTCTTCAAGAATGTTCAGGCGCTCAAAGGCACGCCTGCCAACCAGATAGTTCCGTCGATGCAGTTCATCAGCAACTCGCTGGGAGTGGAGTGCGAGTTCTGTCACGTGCAGGGAGCTTTCGATAAAGACGACAAGAAGACCAAGTTGACCGCGCGACAGATGATCGAGATGCAGATGGCCATCAACCGCGATAATTTCAAGGGGCGACCCGAGGTCACTTGCTTCTCCTGCCATCGCGGATCGCATGATCCGGTGGGCGTCCCGATCATCGCGGAGGAAGACCCGAAGCGTGCAGAGGAGCCAAAAGCGGAAGCTGCTGCGCCCGCATTACCCACTTCGGACCAGATACTCGACAAATACCTGCAGGCTGTGGGCGGCGCTGAAGCGGTGCAGAAGAATACCAGCCGCATCCAAAAAGGGACCATCAATATTGGAGGACGCCAGGTGCCCGTGGAAGTCCTTTCCAAAGCCCCGAACAAGCGCATTTCCACGGTGCATACGCCGAACGGCGACAGCATCACGGCTTTTGACGGGCATGCGGGATGGATCGGTAATCCCGGACCCAGGCCGCCGCGCGAAATGAGCGCGCCGGAAAACGATGCCATCAGCTTTGACGCCACGTTCTATCTCCCTTCAGAGCTCAAGAAAATGTTTGCCCAATTCCGCGTGCGCCCCGCGGATAAGATCGGCGGTCACGAAGTGCTGCAGGTGATCGCAGCAAATCCCGGAAAGCCCCCGATGCGGCTGTTCTTCGACAAGGAATCGGGCCTGCTGGTGCGCACGGTTCGCTATGCGGAAACGCCGCTGGGACGCAATCCTACACAAGTTGACTATGCGGACTATCGCGCCGAAGGAGGCATAAAGCTTCCGTATCAATGGACTCTTGCGCGACCGCTGGGCCGCTTTACCATCCAGGTGACGGAGATGCAGCAGAACGTGCCAATTGACGATTCCAAGTTTGCCAAGCCGACGGCGCCTGCGCCGGCAGAACCGAAGCCGCCGGCAAAGTAAGGGGCGTTTGCAAAAAGAATCTCGCCGTAGATATCCGCAGAGGAACGCAGATCAGGCCAAAGTAAATCAAACTGATCTGCGCCTGTCTGCGTGATCTGCGGCCGATCGTTGCCCCTCTTGCCCCTTTCAACCTATTGCAAGCAAAGCCCTATTACCTCAGTAATCTTATCTTTCTTCAACTTCCAACATAAACTGCCGAGTCATGAGTAATGGACGCCGAATTTGTGTCCTGTTTTTGCTGGCCGCGGGCCTGATGGCTTCAT
Organism: Candidatus Angelobacter sp.; assembly: GCA_036512375.1. Classification (GTDB taxonomy): domain Bacteria; phylum Acidobacteriota; class Terriglobia; order Terriglobales; family Acidobacteriaceae; genus Angelobacter. Next base: position 2,714 of record DATCAX010000228.1, read on the forward strand.
GTGAAGCCAAGCAGGTGGCGGTCATCGTGGACAAGACCAATAAGATGAGCGGCTTGTCCACCGCGGATCTGGCAAAGGTATTCAGGTTTGACAGTCATAAATGGCCAGACGGGCGCCCGGTGATTCTGGTTCTTCGCGATCCGTCTACTCCGGAAATGAAGACGGCGATTGAGAAGCTATATCACATGCAGATCGAAGAATTTAAGACGCTGCTGGCGGCGCATGCCAGCGGCGTGATCGTCGTGAGATCGGAAGATGAGCTCCTGAAATCGGTGGAAGCCATTCCCGGTGCGGTTGGTCTGGTCGACGTTTATTCCATTAATAGTCGCGTCAACGTTTTGAAAGTTGACGGCAAGCTCCCGCTGGAGCAGGGATATTTTCTGAAAGGCAACTAGGCACGCGTGCCGCCAATGCCGGGCAACACCGCGTCGGCGGCAGCAGAAACGTTGAAGGAGTTATAAGATGAGGTCGATCAAGGTTTCCATACTGGCGGCGCTGGTCATGATTTTCGGGCTGCATGCTTTCGCGCATGACACGCCCACGGGCATGCATATCTCCACCAAGTCGCCGCAGGCGCACGCGTTTTTTGAAAAAGGCATGCACAAGATGGAGATGCTCCACACTCAGGAAGGTCTGGATAATTTACGCAGCGCCGTGCAGGCCGATCCGCAATTTGCCCTGGGACACATCTTCCTCACCTTCTTCTCGCAGGACCCGACGGAGCAGGTAACCGAGCGTGAAAAAGCGCTGGCCACCCGCGCCTCCGCCGGTCCAGAAGAAAAACTGATCATTGACTGGCTGGCGAATGCCGGCCAGGCACACTGGGTCCCCGCGATACAGGCCATGAATGAGGCGCTCGCCAGCTACCCCAATGACAAGCATCTGCACTGGCTGGCTGGCTGGTGGCTCCAGCTTGATCAGAACCAGTCACAGCGCGCCGTCGCCATGTTTGAGCGCACCATCAAGATCGATCCTGACTTTGCCGACGCCTGGAACGAAGCTGCCTATTGTTACGCCAAGCAGGGCAACTTTGAAAAAGCATTTGCCGACATCAAGCGCTACACCGAACTCGTCCCCAATGAGCCTAACCCGCAGGATTCATTCGCGGAACTCTCGCGCATGGCCGGACGCTTCGAGGAAGCGCTTACGCACTACCGCATGTCACTCAAGATCGACCCCACGTTCCATGAATCCCAGCTTGGCCTGGGCGATACCTACGCCCTGATGGGTGATCAGCAAAAGGCCCGCGCCGAATATGCCAAGGCAATTGAGACCGGATCGCCGGTGCAGAAAGTTGTTTGGTCACTGCAGCTGGCCGCAACGTATGTTCGCGAAGGCGATCTGGCCGCAGCCGATAAAGCTTTCAACGCCGTAGCCGATCAGGCGCACGGTAAAGACTTTGCCAATCTTGAAGCTGAAGCCTACCGCAGTATGTCCATGTACCAGCTTGAGGGCGTTGCGTCATTGCGTCTGCTGACCAAGGCTGAGACTGTCCTCAAACAGGACCACAAAATTCCGCAGTCACTGCTTAATGAAGAACTGGCTGCCGTGCTGCGTACCCGCGTGGAACGCGCGCTGGCCGATAACAATAGTGACCTGGCCGCCGCCACGCTTACGCAACTGCAAACCCTCGCTGACTCCAACGACGCCGACGGCATCATTACCAACTCTTTTCATGGCGCTGCCGGAATCCTGGCGCTTACCGCAGGCAAATTTGCTGAGGCCGTCAATCACCTGGAAGAAGACGAAGCCAACGCCATCTCCATGCGCAGCCTGATCGCTGCTTATAACAAGAACGGACAACAAGGCAACGCCACTCGACTGGCCGCCAAACTGGCCGCGCTCAACGTACCGCTAATCGAGCAGGCCATCGTTGTGCCGGACTTCCGCAAACAGCGCGCCGCCCTGGCATCGAAATCTAATCCGGCGCTCGATCCAAGGGCGAAGTACCGGTAGAGCCCAGCAGAATTTCAGCAGTTCATTTCCATATTGATGTTAAGCAGATTTCCCGCCGCAAGGCGGGATTTTTGCGTGTGGGGGTTAGGATGCTGAAACCGGGCTCTGGCCCTATCTGGCTGCGATTCTCCCGAAGAAGCCCCGCAATTGCGCGCTACCACAATTCTCATGGCGGCGGGAACAAACTTGCTCGTGAGATAATTTTACCGATAAATCCATGATCGGAAGCGAGTCCAAGTGAAGGCCTTTTCCCAATTGCTCATTGTTTTGCTCCTCATCTGTCTTAATGGCGCCGCACAGCCCAAGCCAACGGATCTGGCTACCAAGATCGAACGTCAAATACGTGCGACTTACAAGCTGCCGCCCGAAGCCCCTGTCGTGGTTGGTCCTTTTTCACCGAGTCCCGACTGGCCTGGTTTCGATGCTTTCACTGTGACGGTTGGTGAGGGAGAAAGGAAGCAGGACTATCCATTCCTTCTTGCGAAAGACCGCAAGTCAATCGTCAGAGTGAACCGGATTGATCTCTCAGCGGACCCATATGCCGAAGTGATGAAGAAGATTGATGTGCGCGGGCGGCCGGTGCGCGGGACAAAGCAATCCAAGGTTGTACTGGTTGCCTATGACGACCTCCAGTGTCCCTACTGCACTATGCTGCACCAGACATTGTTTCCCCAGCTGCTGAAGGAATATGGCGACCGCGTGAGTTTCATCTATAAAGATTTTCCTCTGCCGAACCACACGTGGGCGTCGCATGCCGCGGTGGATGCCAATTGTCTTGCGGCTCAAAATGAGGATGCCTATTGGAGTTTTGTCGACTCTGTGCATGCCAGCCAGAAGGAAATCAATGGGCAAGGGACGTCCGAGCTGCGTCTTGCAGAACTAGACCGCATTGCCACGCTGCAAGGTGCTGACCATAAAGTTGACGCTGCCAGCCTACAGGCTTGCGTTAAAAATCAGAATGAGGCTGCGGTCAAGGCATCGATGAAAGAGGGAGAATCCATCGGCGTGGACTCCACTCCCACGTTGTTTATTAATGGTGAAGAAATGTCCGGCGGCGCCGTGCCTCTCCCGCGGCTGCGTGCCGCTTTAGATCGGGCCTTGAAGAACGCGGAGACAGGTGCGACGCAACCAGCAGCGCCCCAAACCTCACCCCAAACCCGGCCTAAAAAATAAGCAGCAAGCCCTCTCGACGAACAAACAAAAGGCCGCAGCGAGCGCCACGGCCTAAAATCGAAAAAAGGCACATCCAGAAAACTTTAGCCGGCTTTGGCTGTGACCAGGGCTGGTGCACCCTGCTTGCTGAGCTTAGGCATGGGCATGAAGCGGAGCACCAGGATAAGCAAAGCAGAAACCAGGGTGAGAGCGGACGTGATATAGAAGGGAGCGTTCCAATTCCCAAATTTGACGAAAAGCGCAGCGGCAATGCCGCCCCCGCCGATGGAAGCCACGCCCTTGGCCGTATAGAGAAAGCCATAGTTGGAAGTGGCGCACTGGGGGCCGTAGTAGTCGCCGATGATGGCCGGGAAGAGCGCGAACATGCTGCCCCAGGTAAAGAAAACCAGGATCATCGTAAGAACA
>DATCAX010000229.1:0-2029 GCA_036512375.1 Candidatus Angelobacter sp.
CAAGACCGGCCAGACATTTATGAAGACCGTACTGGCGCCGGCGTTCAAGGCGCGCCTGCTGGGCGTATCCGGCTGGTTCTCGACCAATATCCTGGGAAACCGGGATGGCGAGGTTCTGGACGATCCGCAATCATTCAAGACCAAGGAGGAGTCGAAACTGGGTTCGCTTGAATACATCTTTCAGCCGGAACTCTACCCTGATCTTTACAAGGACATCTATCACAAGATTCGCATCAACTATTACCCGCCGCGGGGAGATGATAAGGAAGCCTGGGATAACATCGACATCTTCGGCTGGCTGGGCTATCCGATGCAGATCAAGGTGAACTTCCTGTGCCGCGATTCGATCCTGGCTGCTCCGATTGCGCTCGATCTGGTCCTTTTCCTTGACCTGGCCAAGCGGGCGCCGGAACTGCGGTCGAAGGGAATTCAGGAGTGGCTGAGCTTCTACCTGAAATCGCCGCAGACTGCCGAGGGGCTTTACCCGGAACATGACCTCTTCATTCAGTCAATGAAGCTGAAGAACACTCTGCGCCACATCATGGGCGAGACACTCATCACGCATCTTGGGCTCGAGTACTACGATTGAGTCTGGCGCAAGCCGATATACTTCAAAAGGAAAAGCCCCGGATATTCCGGGGCTTTTCGCTGTCTGCATCGCTGGGCGGAGTCAGCCCTAAAGGTTCTAAACAAGCACTGCTGCCGGCTCCAAAACCTGAATCAAAGAGGCTGGAACCGCTGCACCGTGCTGTGCGGCCGCGGGATGGGTATGGGCCGACCTGGTGAGCCGGTGGACAAAGTGATAGGGAGGCCAGGGACCCGATAGCTGCATTTGGCACTCGCGCATCATGGCGCTGGTGGTGGCGAACTTGTTCTGATACCGCTCCACATACTTGCGATCGATCAAATGGGCCACGTCCAGCACCATTTTGCCGTTTTCCGTGAGCCGGCAACTTACCTCTTCATCAAGAGGCATGAAAAGCCGGTGCATCTGAAAACTTACGGCCCTGGCGCGCGTCTGGCGCTCGCGGGTGCGAGTTGCACTTTCACGGAGGTTGGTCAGATATTCACGGCCGACGCTTTCCGCGGGGAGAGGACGCTCGACCTCGCGGCCACAGCAGTCGTCAACAAATATCTTGAGGTGCATCTCGGTCTTGCCGCGCAGCTTGTCAATATTGCCGAGAAACTGGCGCTGGTTTGAGCGAATGGACTTGCGGAGGATCTCATCGTCACTGAAGACGGTTCCAAACCGGAAGGGAAGGACGGTTGAATGCTGGAAGCAGTCCGCGATGACCCGGGCGTGGTCAACGCCGGCCTTCTGATTGAGAGTTTCCTGGGGGTTGTGCTCACTGACGACAACTGCAAGGTCGCTTGCGGGATAGAGAAATACCTGGTTGCCGCTTACTCCAAGGACTGATTCGAGCGGTACAGGTTTACGATGACGGGCCAATTCAGGAAAAGCTTGTTTTTCACCGATGCAGTAGGCATACCATGCCATGACGAGACGCTCCGTTCGCGTGCGTTGATAAACGCCGCCGGTTGGTGAAGCTCTGTGAGTTTAAGAAGACTGCATAGTGGATCAAATCTCCGGGCCAAAAAATTAAAAACCCGGCTCAACTAACGGGAATACTAGTCCCACGAAAATACGACTGGCAACATCTCACATCACAAATACGGCGTAAAGTTAGCAGAACGGCTCAAATTAGTATTTGTATAAGCAACAAGTGAGTTGATGCCGCTAAAAACTGGGCATTTTCGGGGCGAGAGGCTCCAAATGGAGCGTTTCGTGATGCAAATCACGCCGCCAAAATTTCGATTATTTTAGGATTTCCAACCAGTGCCACAGGCCCGTGCTGTCGCGGAATCAGGGCAGAACGCGCTGGATGTGCAGGTACAAAACCAGGTTCAGCAGGATTGAGATTCCAAGAAGCCCCAATGCGATAACTGCAATCACATTTACCTTGTTGCTGACGGTCTTGAGATCCTCAAGCAGCTCCTGTTGTTCGAGGGTGTTTCGATCGGTCGCCTC
>DATCAX010000230.1:0-3596 GCA_036512375.1 Candidatus Angelobacter sp.
ACGGAGTGACGGTCAGCTTCACCAGACTGCGCTCCACGGCTCTGTCCCATGTCTGCCCGCACGCCGCTGCCAAAAGGTACCAGCTTGCGGACTTCCGTGCCCATGCGCTCCGCGATGCGCACGATGATTTCAAAATCGCTCTTGATGCCGGTAATGTCGCCGGCTTTCTTCAGCAATTGCAGATCGCCGCAGGTGTTGGTGAAGGTGCCGCCCTTTTCATAGGCTGAGGCCGCGGGCAAAACCACTTCCGCCAGCATGGCGGTTTCCGTCAGGAAAAGTTCCTGTACGACAACGAATGTGTTTTGTAGCGCCGCAGGATCAAAGTGGTAGTCAATCACTGGGTTCGACCCGACAACGTAGAGCGCGGCAAGCTTCCCGGCTTTGGCCGCCTGCATCATCTCCTGCAACGATAAGCCTTTGGACTTCGACAGGGAGCCCCATTCTTCGTTGTACTTGTGCGGTCCGTCGATGGCGACGTATCCGGGCAAGAGATCGGGATAGAGACCCATGTCCGCCGCGCCGCGGGAGTTGGCGTAGTCGCCCAGGCAGATGAACTTAGCATTCGACGCGCTGCCGAACTTCACCAGGGCAGTAATATCGGCGCCGCTAAGCTCAGAACCAAAGATGATGACCAGGTTCTTCTGAGCCTTCAGTTCGTCGCGCAGCTGCTTCAGCGCGTCATTGGATCCGCTGGCGCCGGTGAGCGAACCGGCGGCCGCATCGTCGCCGTTGAGGAACGCGCCCAGCTTGCCTTCGCGGCCTTCAGGAACCTGCACAAAGCGTGTCGCCTGGCGGCGCAGCTTGATCGTCTGCGAATTTACGACAAAAAGTTTTACCTGGTTCAGGCGGACATTGGTCCGGATATTCCAGGCCAGCAGCGGATGGCGCTCCGTGGGATCATTGCCGATCAACAGGATGGCTGAAGCGCTGGCAACATCGCGCATGGTGGCGGTGATGTTTTCTTTTCCGGCGATTGCGCGGGCAAACCCGGAGTAGTCGGCCGTACGGTGATGATCGATGTTGTTGGTGCCCAGCACGGTGCGGGCAAACTTTTGCAACAGATAATTTTCTTCATTCGTGGTGCGGTTGGAGCCGATCACGCCGATTGACTGCCCGCCTTTGCTGTCGCGAATCTCGCGCAGGCGCTTGCCTACGTGCTCAATGGCTTCTTCCCATGTCGTGGGAGTTAGCTTGCCGTCTTTGCGAACCAGCGGCTGCCGTAGGCGGTCTTTGTGATCGAAATAATCGAACGCATAGCGGCCCTTGATGCAAAGGAAGTCGCCATTGATACCGCTTTTGTCACGATTGTCGCCCCGGACAATGTCCATGCCGGTGTCAGAACGGCGGACGCCGAGCGTGGTCTTGCAGCCATCGCCGCAGTGTGTGCAGATGGTGCCCACGTGCTTCATCTCCCACGGACGGGTCTTGTAACGGTAAGCGCCGGATGTGAGCGCGCCGACCGGGCATATATCGATGCACATGCCGCACTCTTCGCAGTCAAGATGGTCGCTTTCATTGGGGGCAATCACCGAACTGGAACCGCGGAGTTGCACGCCGAGCGCGGAGACGTCCATGCCTTCGCCGCAGACGCGCACGCAGCGGTAGCAGAGAATGCAGCGCGGGCGATCGAAGAAGACGATGGGGGACCACTGTTGTTCTTCTTTATGGAGTTTGCCTTCCATGTAGCGCGATTCGGCTGCGCCATACTTGAACGTCATGTCCTGCAGTTCGCATTCGCCGCCGGCATCGCAGACAGGGCAATCCAGCGGATGGTTGCCGAGCAGGAGTTCAATCATCGACTTGCGGGCCTGGCGAACTTCGTCCGTGTCCGTGGCCACCACCATGCCGTCAGTGATGGGCACGGTGCATGCGGTCTGCAGCTTGGGCATCTTTTCAATGCGCACCAGACACATGCGGCAGGCGGCCTGAAGGGAAAGCCCAGGGTAATAGCAAAATGATGGGACTTCAATACCCACGGCTTTGCAGGCTTCAATAAGAAGCGTGCCCGCAGGTGCGGTGACCTGTTTGCCGTCGACGGTGATGGTTACGTTCTTTACTTCAGCCATGTTTACGCAAGAATCCTAGTTCTGGCCTGCCGCAGATTCTGCCTGCGACGCCAGGGTGTTTCTGATTTCTTCAATCTGCTTTGCGTGCCGTTCCGCGTGTTTGGCGATGATGATCACCATTTCATAGGTGCTGACGTTTCCCGCCGCGGGATGCGGATGCGTTACCTCGCTCGCGCGAAGATCTTCCGGGTGCTGCTCAACGAACTGAATCACGCTGTCGCGCGTAGTCTTAAACTGAGCCGCAGCTTCAGCCAGGTTGGCGAAGCGCCCGCGGGGCTGACCACTTTCGGGCGACTGGATTTTGCGGCTGCGGTCGCCTATTACTTGCAAGAACACCTGTTCACGATTCGGCGCATCTGTTTGCCGCGGTTTGCGGTGCGTGGTGATCAGCCTGAGCATGATGCCCTCAGCCGCGGTCAGGTGCTCAACCGTATCGAGCACACACCAGCAATCGGCGGCTGGATGCAGACGGCTTTGTTCGTCAGAAACATCAGCAAAGCTGCCGAGGAACTTCTCCCGGCTTTCGCGAAGAAGCGAGACAAGAAAGTTCTTGTCGGTATTGCTGTTGGCCGGATTGGGCATGGCATTCACGATTTAGTGCGCTCCCACTACCGGCAGTTCGGTGGTTTTCGCCGCCGGGTCAAACGGACATGGCCGGCCTTCCAAATGCATTTCAAATTCATTGCGCCACTTGTCTACGATAGAAATCGTAGGGATTGCCGCGGCGTCACCCAGCGGGCAGAAACTCCTGCCCAATATGCCTTGCGCCAGGTACTTGATGTTGTCGATGTCCTTGCGCAGGCCCCCGCCGTTATGGAAGCGGGTGAGCGTCTTCTTGAGCCAGTCTGTTCCCTCGCGGCAGGGAATACACCAGCCACAGCTTTCGTGCTGGTAGAACTTCATGATGCGTAAAGCAAACTTGACCATGCAGGTCTGGTCGTCAAGGATTACAACACCGCCGGAACCAAGAAATTCGCCGCGCTTGCCGAAGGAGTCGAAGTCCATGTTCATTTGATCGGCTTCTTCCGCAGTCAGGATGAACGTGGAAGATCCGCCGGGAACCACGGCCTTGAGCTTGCGCCCGTTGGGAATGCCGCCGCCAACGTCATAGATCATCTTCTTCAGCGGATAGCCCAGAGGCAATTCATAAACGCCGGGCTTGTTGATGTGACCGCTCAGGCAGAACAGACGAGTGCCGCCGTTCTTTGGCGGTCCGAAGTCAGCAAACTTCTGGCCGCCCATAAGAATGATGTGCGGAACGGAAGCAAGAGTTTCGACGTTATTGATGACCGTTGGACCGCCCCAAAGTCCGACAACAGCAGGGAAGGGCGGACGGATTCGCGGGATGCCGCGCTTGCCTTCGAGCGATTCCATCAGCGCGGATTCCTCACCCACTTCATACGCACCTGCGCCGGTATGCCAGCGAACGTCAAAATCTTTGCCGCTGCCGAAAATGTTCTTCCCCAGATAGCCCTTGGCATATGCGTCGTCGATGGCCTTGCGCATGATGTCGACCAGGTAGCGGTATTC
>DATCAX010000231.1:0-2567 GCA_036512375.1 Candidatus Angelobacter sp.
GCTCATGTTCTCGACAATCCCCAGCACTTCCACGTTCACCTGCGCAAACATCTCCAGAGCCTTGCGTGCATCTTCCAGGGCCACGTCGCTTGGCGTCGACACCACCACCGCGCCCGTCAGCGGCACCGTCTGCACCAGCGAGATCACCACATCGCCCGTCCCCGGCGGCAGATCCACAATCAGGTAGTCCAGCTCGCCCCAATCCACCTGCTGCAGAAACTGCTTGATGATCTGGTGCAGCATAGGTCCGCGCATCACCAGGGGTTTGTCGCCCGGCGAAATGTAGCCAATCGAGATCGTTTTGATCCCGTGCGTGTCATTGGGCTGTATCTGGTTGCCCGCGCCCACGCGCGGCTGTTGCGTCGAACCCATCATCAGCGGAACATTCGGTCCGTAGATGTCGGCATCGATCAGCCCCACGCGCTGTCCCATCTTTGAAAGCGCAATGGCCAGGTTCACCGCGACTGTGGTTTTGCCCACGCCACCCTTGCCGGAACCGATAGCGACGATCTTCGAAACGCCGGGTAATGCTACCGGCGAAGGCATGGCAGAGGAATGCGCCATAAGTTTTATTGCTCCTTTTCTTGAAACCCTTGTTGACTCGAATCGATCAAAACTCCCACGCTTTGAATCGATCAAAATCCTTGCTTCAGAAAACGATCAGAACTTTCACTCTACAAATCGATCTGAAAATCTGGCTTCGGAATGAAGGGTACGGGCTTCAGCCCGTACATTCACATGGCCAAATCACGCCGGGGCTTTAGCCCCTGAGGGAAGCCTTTCGGTAGTTGCTTCTCTTCACTCATAAGTTGTCTGCTTCCGCATCTTCCAATGCCGCTGTCGCCTGGCGTTCTTCCTTCCGGCGTGTGTGTTCCGCCTCGCGATGCTCCCTGCGGCGCAACGCATCCGCATGACGCCGAACCTCGTCCAGCGTCTCCGGCAATAGCTGCGGAACCTTTTGCAACCGCCCGTGCTCGTCGGTCGCCACAAACACAAGGTAGGCACTGGCTACGTGCACCACTCCGCCGGTCCGCGTGTTTTCCGCCCAAACCTTTACTCCCACTTCCATCGAACTGGTAAACGCCCGGTTCACGCTTGATTTCAGCGTCACCAGATCGCCCAATCGCACCGGCCGGATAAAGTCGATATGGTCCATCGCCGCCGTTACTACATGCGTCCGTGCGTGCCGGTAGGCGGCCATCGCCCCCGTCAAATCAATAAAGTGCATCAGTCGCCCGCCCAGCAGGTTGCCAAGCGTATTGGTGTCGTTAGGCAGGATGATTTCGGTCATCTCCGACTGCGTGCTGGCCACCGTGCGCACTATCGGATTGGTCCTTGTCTCGCTCCCGGAGTTGATCATTGTCTTGCTCATTGGCTTGCTTATCCCGCAACCGCTCCCGTCCCCGTTCGCTTCGCTCAGTGCCCCGGTCCCTTCGGCCTCCAGCTACAATTGAACTGTCGGCGGGTGTTCCAGCTTTGGGAATTTGGCCAGGCCCACACTTCCAGTTTCGGCAATCCCCGCCAATTACGCAAATCCCACCGCGGCCGTTCTCAGAATGTGACCGCCGGACTCGAGCGAAATGGATAAGCTTGCAGGACTGAAAGAAATTCTGGAACTGGACCCGAAGAACAGCTTCGCCCGCTACGGCATGGCGATGGAACTCGCTGGCCGCGGCGAAACCGACGCAGCGCTGGCAGAGTTTTCCACCCTGCTCGCCAACGATCCGGACTACACCCCCGCCTACTTCATGGCTGCGCAGACGCTCGCCAACGAGGCGCGGATTCCTGAAGCAATCGAGCAACTGAAGGCCGGTATCGCCTCCGGAAAGCGCACTGGTAACAATCATGCTATCAGTGAGATGCAGCAGATGCTAGACGAGCTCGACCGCTAGGAATTTCCTCGGATTTACGAGTTTCGGCAAGCCCAGGATGCGGCAGGCAAAAAATCGCTCCCCTCCGGCGGCCTTTCCTTAAACGTACTCGGATTGCGCTAAAGTTCCCGCCGCCATCCAGGGAGATCAAAAGGCTACACTTAAGACACCAGCCAATTTCGCGAAACGTTCAAAAAACAAAATGTAGTCTTCTTCAATCAATTCTGCGTCTAAGGAAATATCATGGCGAAGTACTCCATTGTTGTTCCCTTTCACAATGAAGAGGAGAACGTAACCGTCTTATATGCCCGTCTGAAGCAAGTGATGGAACAGGTGGGAGAAAGCTTTGAGATGGTGCTTGTCGACGACGGTTCCAAAGACCGTACCTACAAGCTCCTCGAAGAAATTGCCGCAGTCGACAGCCGCGTCCTCGTGGTCAAGTTGCGCCGCAACTTTGGACAGACCTCGGCACTCGCCGCCGGATTCGATCATGCCTCCGGTGAGTTCATCCTGGCCATGGATGGCGACCTGCAGCACGACCCCAACGACATTCCCGCCTTCATCGAAAAGCTCGATGAGGGTTACGATGTCGTCTCCGGCTGGCGCAAAGACCGCATCGACAGCTTCATCATGCGGCGCATTCCCTCCCGCTGCGCCAACTGGCTCATGGCCAAGCTATCCGGAGTCGACATTCAC
>DATCAX010000232.1:0-3879 GCA_036512375.1 Candidatus Angelobacter sp.
TAACGATCGGCGTACTGAAGACGGCACGAAACCCAATCTGAATGGCTGCGTCGACAAAGGGAAAATAGGTCCCGGATTTGTTAATGTCTTCAATCAACACCCGGCGCTCGGGAGAAAAGAACGAGGCAGGCAATTCGCCAAAGGACTTGATCTGCTCGGCGCTGAATCCGGTAAAGGTCGCCACCTGAAGCGTCTTACTGGACCGTTCAGGAAGCAGGAGGAGCATCGCGAGATCGGTCTTTTGCAGTGCCGCAATCGAAGTCAATACGTCATTCAACAGGCGCTGTAATTCCAGGTTGCTGGAAAGCCGCACGCTGAGATCGTGAAAGCGCTTGAGGTCGCTGCGTTGCGATTCCAGTTCGTCACGCAGACGCGCAAGGTCAGTGCTGAGCCTGCCTGCGACCATTTCCGCGGCAGACCATTTCTGCCGTGCCAGCCCAACTACCAAAGCCACGGCAATCAGCAGAGCTGACCAGAGCTCAATGCTGGATTTGGAAATTTCCGGCTGGTAAAGGTAAGAGAAGCCGACCAGCGCGGCTGTGTTAAGCAGCGCGGCTGCAACCGCAGTAGGCAAGCCGCCGATGACCGCAGAAATACATGCGGTGGCAATAAAAAATACCCCTACACCGGGATGGAATACGGGCAGGCTATACCTGGCCACACTCCAGGCGGCCGCGGGTAACAAGAATGTAACGACCCACGAAATTACGCGTAGGCGAGTCGTAGATGGGGAATACATCTTCTCGTTTACTCCTGCTCTAAAGGTGAGCGTTTGCAGACGGGTAGCATTCAGAGCATACCATGCATCCGACTGTGAATATTCATCATAGGGGCTAAGGCATTAGGACCAGATAGGCAGTGGACTGATCCAAAGTAGAAGCGGGAATATAACAATTGCCTGGGTGGCCCATTGACATAGGCCCTGAAGCTAAGTGATTTGGAACTGAAAGGCACAGTTGGCTATCCCAAGAAACATTTTGACGATCGAAAAGACAGTAATATGTTGGGTCGGTTTAAATCGGGATCAATCCTCTTCGAATTCCCAGACTTACAGCTTCCGTACGGCTGGCAGCTTGCAGCTTGCTCAGAATGGAGCTGATGTGGAATTTGACCGTGTGATCGGAGATGGCAAGACGCACGGCAATCGCTTTGTTGCTCAGCCCTATGCTCACCAATCGAAGAACCTCGGATTCGCGTGCTGTCAGATCTTCCACTAACTCTTCTGTATCGGTATCGTGGGTGTTGGACAACGGGCCATCGTGAAGCAGCCCTCGCACTGAGGTGGGATGAAGAAGTACAAACCCTGCTTCGGCGGCCTGCAAGGCCAGTTGCATCTCGTCAGAAGTAGTGTCGCTCGAAATCACGGCATTGATGGACTCTTTCAGTGCGGACTGAACCCAGACCGGATCGGGATCGTCAATCAGAGCGACCGCGCCTGTGCCGGAGGGAGCGTCTCGTAGAAAATCAAGCATTGCGGCGGCTGAAGCTGAAGTGTCGAGATCAGCCACCAGGATGTCGGATTTCGCAGCTGCAAATCGCTCCGGCGAGATTCGCAAGTCGGACGTGACATGGGCGCTGCCATTGAGCGCCTTTGACGTCACGCCGACAAGATGGGCGCGGCGCGCAGACGTGCCTGCGATCACCAGAACCCGCAACGGAATGTCTCCAGCTTTTTTATCCATTCTCAACTGCCGCTGCACCCGGCTTCTGCGCAATGCCGGCGCATCTAGCCTGCTCGCGATTCAAGCCGAACGCTGATGGTGGTCATTGCTCCGCCGCGAATCAAGCTTGCTTCAACGGCATCGCCGGGTTTGTAAGAGCGCAAAATGTTCTGGACAGAGTCGGTGTCGGCCACCGGTTTGTCGGCCAGCTTGATCAGCACGTCGCCCAGAAATATGGCAGCTTTTTCCGCCGGGCTCCCAGGTTCCACATGAACCACCAGCAGTCCCTCACTGGCGGTTAGATTCAATCGAGTTCGTAAAGATTCCGGCAGCGGCGCTGCCTGCATCGCCAGGCCAAGGTAAGGCCGCTGAATACCGCCCTTTTCCAGCAGTTCAGCCGCAACTCGCTGTACAGTCGCCGATGGCACGGTGATTCCCGAGCGATGCAGACCAGCGGTGTTCATGCCCAGGAGTTCTCCCTGGCTGTTGACCAACGGCCCACCGGAGAATCCGGGATACATCATCAGATCGGGGCGGATGAATTGATCGATTTCACCGCCGCGCCAGGTGCGCATGGGCCCGTTGATCAGGCCGGAAAGAATCCCTGAGCTTGCCACCACGTGGCCGCGACGCGTGCGCGCCAAAGCAAGAACCAGTTCACCGGTGCGCAGGCCCGACGTGGAGGCCCAACGAACAGCTGGCGCATCAATTGCCTGTTGCAGGCGCAGGACCACCAGGTCAGTGCTGGGATCGCGTCCACTGACGCGCGCTGTGAGTTTCTGCCCGGGCGCAGTCACGACGGTGATCTCATCGTCGCGCCGGACCGCGTGGCTGGCGGCGACAACAGTATCCTTGCCAATCACGATGCCGCTGGAAGGATGGCGCGTGCCATGTACGGCTACCACTGATTTGCCCGCAGCAGCCGAAACCTCCGCCAGTTCGTTTGAAAGCTTTGTCCAGATATTTTCCATACACATTTCCTCTTTGGTGTTTAGGTTTCTTTGTTCTGTGAATTGCAGTATGAAAGAATTGATGGAGCGAGACATCAGCCATCTGGCTAGGATTTGCGATTTATTCAGAACCAGTTGGCATCGCTGCTAAATTGCTTTGAGAGCAAGCATCGGATAGCCCGGGGTCCTTCGCACGCCGTAGAGTGGTTTTGCGGAGAAAAACCATATACAACTTCAGATGACATCAGATAGCCCAAATCAGAAATGGACCCTTGTGTTGGCGCGTGACGCCAAGGCTGACGGCCGTTTTGTTTACGCGGTGAAATCAACCGGCGTTTTCTGCCGTCCTTCATGCCCCAGTCGGCGACCAAAGCTTGAGAACGTTGAATTTTTTGATTCGCCCGCACAGGCGCAGCAGGCGGGATATCGTGCCTGCCGCCGTTGCACGCCGCTCGAACGCAATCCACAGACGCAGAAAGTGGAAGCGGCCTGCCGGTACATTGACCAGAACCTGGACATCACGCTGAGCCTGACGGCGATTTCGCGCCACGTAGCCATCAGCCCGTTTCACTTTCAACGGCTGTTCAAGCGCATCCTGGGAATCAGCCCGAGGGAGTATCAGCAGGCACGCCGGGCAGGGAAATTTCGCCAGGCGCTTCTTGGCGAAGGCAGTGTCACGGAAGCAATCTATGAAGCTGGGTACAGCTCCAGCAGCCGCGCTTACGAAAGCATTCCGGCGCAGCTGGGGATGACTCCTTCGGCCTTTCGGCGAGGTGGCGAAGGTATCGAGATTCGTTGCACGGTGATCTCGACCGAGTTGGGCAAGCTGCTGGTGGCCACCACAGCGCGCGGCGTCTGCTCAGTGCGCTTTGGTGAAAGCGAAGCTGCATTGTTGCGCGAACTCAAACATGACTTTGAGGCAGCGGAGATACATCGTGACGATACAGGACTGGAGCCGGTGGCAAATCAGATAAAACAACTCCTGAAGGGATCATCAGCCCCGTTGAACATTCCGCTCGATCTGCGTGGCACCGCATTCCAGCAGATGGTTTGGAAAGAGCTGCAACGCATACCGTCCGGCCAGACGCGCAGCTATACGGAACTGGCAAAGACTATCGGACGACCGAAAGCGGTGCGCGCCGTCGCTAACGCATGTGGCTCGAATCCAGTCGCGGTGATTGTGCCGTGCCATCGCGTGGTGCAGAAAAACGGCAGTCTGGCTGGATATCGCTGGGGTGTAAAGCGCAAAGCAGCTTTGCTGGAAAAAG
>DATCAX010000233.1:0-8897 GCA_036512375.1 Candidatus Angelobacter sp.
CCGGAGTGAACGGCCCTTCTGGAACGCTCACCAGCGGGACCACGCTGCAAGCGGAATTGACCAAGTCGATCGATGCCAAGAAGGCAAAGCCCGGTGATGAAGTGACAGCCAAGCTGACGCAAGACGTGGTTGCCGACCACCAGGTGGTAATGCACAAGGGCGCAAAACTGGTAGGCCATGTAACGGAAGCTCAGGCCAGAAGCAAAGACAATGCCGAATCCAAATTGGGCGTGGTTTTTGATAAGGCCGTCTTAAAAGGCGGGCAGGAAATAGCGTTCAGCGGCGTAATTCAGGCCCTTGCGCCTCCCGTGCAAGGCACGCTCTCTGCTACTGGCGACGAGGGCGGCAATCTTGGAGCGGGAATGGGCAGCGGAAGCTCCATGGGTGGTGGGCGTAGTGGCGGTGGCCTGAGTCCCATGGGCGGTGCTGCGGGCTCGGCAAACTCTACGCTGGGTTCCGCCACCAATGCAGCAGGCAACACTGCCGGTTCCTTTACAAACTCAGCCACGGGCGCCGTGAATGGTTCGGCTAACCAGGCGGCCGGGGCGGCGGCGAATGGAACCTTCAACTCCGCCACTCGAGGCGTGGTCGGAATGCAGGGGATAGCACTGAACACGGCTGCCGCAGGCAGTGCACAAGGCTCCGTGATCAGTTCGGCCAGCCGCAACGTAAAGCTGGATAGTGGGACCCAAATGATCTTGCAGGCAACGGGTTCTGCAGCCGCCAGATAGCTCGCCGACTTCTTCAGCGGTCAGGTTCCAAACCTGGCCGCTGTTTCTTTTGGTACAGCGAATAAAAATTTCGAGTTGCCAATCTGTGACAACCCCTCGCCATGGTTCGTCCATCTGCTTACTTGTTGGACTTTGTTGTTACTTAGTTGCACAATGGTAGTCGATCGATGGGCTTCCGGTGCTTCGTTCCCCCTTACGAGGTGCAGCAAATGAAAAGCTACTGGATCGCAGCCGCGGTTTTGTTGGTGACCGTATGGCCTTGCTCGAAAGCGTACGCGTTTGGTGCGCAACAATCCTTGGCAGATGGCAAGCCGGTCCAGCAAGCTCAACCCTCCAGTGCTTCGGCCAATCTGCAAAACCCAGTTCAGGCGTCAGTTACCGCCGCTCCGATTCTGTCCTTGGCGGCGTCCACGACTCAGGCTGCTCCAGTCAAGCCAAAAGGCTCGTACATGCTTGTGGAGTTAAGCAAGCCGCTGAAAGCCAAAAAACTCAAGGTTGGCGACAAGGTAATCGCGGAAGTTACCCAGGATGTGGTTGCCCACGGCAAGGTCATCATTCCGATCGAAACCAGGTTGGTCGGACATGTGACGGAAGTTAACGCGAGAGACAAAGGACAGCTTGAATCGCGCCTGGGAATCGTATTTGACCGCATTTTATTAAAGCATTATCACGACATTAGTTTTCAGGCTGTGGTTCAGGCTGTGTCCCAGCCTGTGATCAGGAAATCTCGCCTTGATGAACCTTCGCAGATGCTTCCGCCATCCATGGTCGGAGGTGGACTGCGTAGTTCGACTGGCACGACTAACGCGCGCGGTGCAAGTACCACCTCAAGTCGCAGTTCGTCTGGTGGAGGATCTACATCCAGCGGCTCGGTTACGACCTTCCAGGTCCCTTTAACGGTCAAAGAGTCGGCATCGCCTAACACCACTTCCGGCGCCCTATTGGAAGTAGCCTCGACTGGTAAACCGATGAGTGCTGGCATGCCGCTCGGCGTTTTTGGCATTAAAGGGCTGGGCCTGACTTCCGAACCGAGCCTGCGGACGCCAGGTCCCGTGATTATCTCCAATACCCAAGACGTGAAGCTTGAGTCAGGGACACAGATTCTTCTGCACGTATTAAAAGTGGAAGTGCAGGAAAACGTGAAGCCGGCAAAAAAATAGGGCAGCCTCTTCATGCTACATTTACCTCCCCGCACGGGAGCCATGCCTGCTGTGCGCAGCTTGCTGACAAGCCGTCCCTGTCGTGTGTTTTTTAAATCAATTGCCCTTCGGTAACTTGTTGAAGCACAATCCTCATGTCAATCTCATTGCATTCATTAGCAGGGAAAAGACTGTTCAGATTACATGCGCCTGTCGATACGAACAATCGCGGTTTTAGTCATTGTGTTGTGGCTGTCTGCCGCGCTTGCGGCGGAACTATCGTGGCAGCCGGTGGGGCCGGATGGTGGCAACGTACGCAGCCTGGCGATTGACCCGAAAGATCCCGACCGCATTTTTCTCGGCACCAGCGCGGGTAATCTTTATCTCTCGACTGACAAGGGCGCAAGCTGGTCGCGTTTTGCCCGGCCCGGCAACGCCGCCGAGATGGTGATGGACCACATCGTCATTGATCCCTCTGATTCGCGGAAAATTTTTGCCGCTGCCTGGAACGCGCAATTGCCCAATAGCGACGGCGATCTCTACCGCAGCAAAGACGCTGGAAAAACCTGGGAAATCGTCGCTGACCTGCACGGGAAATCCCTCCGTGCGCTTAGCATTGCGGCTTCGGATCCAAAAATCCTGGTGGTTGGCGCCCTGGACGGAATATACCGCAGCCGGGATGGCGGCCACGATTTCGAGAGAATATCGCCGGCAAACCACGCCGAAATCAAAAACATTGAGTCTATCGCCATCGATCCAGTGAATCCTGACGTGATTTATGCCGGCACCTGGCACCTGCCGTGGAAGACCGAAGACGGTGGCAAGACCTGGCACAGCATCAAAAAGGGCGTGATCGACGACTCTGACGTGTTTTCGATTGTGATTGATCCGTCGCAGCCGGCGAACCTGTTCATCAGCGCCTGCTCCGGCATTTATCGAAGCGACTCGGCCGGAGAGCTTTTCCGCAAGATCCAGGGCATTCCTTATTCTGCGCGGCGCACGCGCATGCTGCAAATGGATCCCACAGACCACAACGTTGTCTATGCCGGTACCACCGAAGGTTTGTGGAAGACCGCCGACGCGGGCGTGACATGGAAACACATGACAGGATCCAACATCATTATTAATGATGTGCTGATTGATCCCCGCAACCCCTTGCGCGTGCTGCTGGCGACTGATCGGAGCGGCGTGCTGGCCAGCGACGATGGCGGCGTGACCTTCACAGCTTCAAACCGCGGCTTTACTCATCGGCAGGCAGCGGCATTGCTGGTAGACCGCAATAACAGCGCCACGCTTTACGCCGGAGTTCTCAATGACAAAGAATATGGCGGCGTCTTTGTGTCAAGCGACGCCGGACTAACCTGGAAGCAGACCAGCGACGGCCTCGACGGCCGCGATGTCTTTGTGCTGCGGCAGGCCGCAGACAACTCGCTGGTCGCCGGAACTGACCACGGTCTCTTTGTACTTCCGCCCAATGCAGCACGCTGGATACCGCGAGATCTACCTTCGAGCAAACCGCCAGCTCAGCTGCCAAAGAAGAATGCATTGCGCGCAGCCTCTGCAAGCGAACTTGCGCCCCGTGTCAACGTTTTGGAACTGGCCGGGGAAAGGTGGTTCGCCGCCACATCAACGGCCCTGTTTGTCAGTTCGGATTCCGCTAAAACATGGCACCTGGAATCGCTGCCAGGAGCCGGGGTTCCAGTGAGCATCAGCGTGGCCGGTAGAGTGGTGGCGGTTGCAGGCCGAAACACTGTGGCTGTCTCCGTGAGTGGTGGAGAAAGCTGGCTGCCGGCAAAGACACTTGAACCAGATTTTGTCATCAACTCCGTTGCCGTCGACAACAGCGGCGACGTATGGATTGCGGCGCGCACCGGGCTTTTCCGTAGCACCGACGCGGGAGATTCCTGGAAGAAAGTTTCGTCGCTGCGTCTCGCTAATATCCAGGCTGTCCAGTTTGACGATGAGAATCACCGCATCCTGGTGACCAGTGGAAACTCAATCAATGTATTCGAATCCGGGGACAATGCACGGACATGGAATGCCATCAGCGCCGGATGGCGTGTGCGAAACCTGCGCGTCTCCCGCGGCCGCCTGATGGGAACAACAGCCTTTGACGGCGTGGTGATCCAGCCCGAAGTCAATGCGGCGGCAAATAGCATTTCCGGCAGCGGGACACGTTAGCCCGCTCACGAAACAGCTACTCTGTCCGCGGTAAAAACTACACAGTTTTAAAGATCTTCACCTCATAAGCTTAAGAAAATAAAGCCTATATTTTGGCAGTTGCCGTGCACTTACCTTGGTGGCGATGCCCCCCACATCGCCGGGGTACGTTCATGAAGAGCAATTCATTATTTCTGACACTGCTGGTTCTAGCGGGACTGGCAGCCGGTTGCGGCGTGGGCGCGCAACCGCCCACCGTGGCGGTAGACACGCCAGCAACGCCGCCACAGCAATTGCCGTTCTCTGAAGGTAAGGCGCTCGTGGTTCCTGCGAACACAGCGATTTACGTGCGCCTGCAGCAGTCGATTTCCAGTACAACGGCGCAATCGGGGCAGATCTTTTCCGCCGAACTGGATGAGCCTCTTGTCGTCGATGGACAAACACTGGCGCCAATTGGGGCCGCTGTTACTGGCAAAGTTGTTGCAGCCCGTGACTCCGGGCACATGCATAATGCCGGCTACCTGCGGATAACACTTTCATCCATCACCCTGAACGGCAAGACTGTGCCGCTCCAAACCAACAGCGTATTCGTGAGCGGGGGCAGATACAAGAAACGCAACCTTGCGTTCATTGGCGGCGGTGCCGGCGGTAGCGCGCTGCTGGGCGGTCTGGTGGACGGAGGCAAAGGCACGGTAGAAGGTTCCACGGTCGGAGTGGCCGGCGGCACAACCGCTGCTTATGCCGCCGGGAAAAAAGAAGTCGGATTTGTGGCCGAGCGACGTCTCGGTTTCCGCCTTACGCAGCCGCTGAAGGCCAGTTAAATATTCTAATTGGATATTGTTTTTGGATCCAAAGTAAAGGAGCCGCATTCGGCTCCTTTTTTATTTGCGATCTGTGACGGAATTGCCGCTAGTAATGTGGTTACAACTTCACGCCCAGCTGCCAAAACAAAAAGCTCCAGACATCCACGGCGTCGTCCACCAGTTTTGCGATTGGCTTGCCGACTCCATGCCCGGCCTTGGAATCCACCCGCAACAGGATCGGCCGCTCCGGACCATTCGCCGCCTCAGACTGAAGCAGCGCTGCCATCTTCACCGCGTGCATGGGATCGACGCGGGTATCGCTTTCCGCGGTCATAAACAAAACTGACGGATAGAGCGCGCCGGCCTTCACATGGTGGTACGGTGAATAGGCGCGGAGATATTCAAATTGCCCGAGATCTCCCGATGATCCGTATTCAGGAATCCAGAGCTTGGCAATCTGGAAATTTTGATAGCGCAGCATGTCGAGCAGAGGAACCTGGCAGACGACGGCACGGAACAAGTCTGGCCGCTGCGTGAGCGCTGCGCCCATCAGCAAGCCGCCGTTGCTGCCGCCCTGGATGGCCAGGTGCTCGGCAGCAGTGTATTTTTCCGCGATGAGATGTTCCGCCGCGGCGATGAAGTCGTCAAAGACATTCTGTTTTTTGTCCAGCATGCCATTGCGATGCCAGTCTTCACCAAATTCATTCCCACCGCGCAATTGGACGTCGACATAAACGCCGCCTTGTTCCAGCAACAGCAACATCACGTTGCGATTGAAAAAGGGCGTGCGCCCAACATTGAAGCCGCCGTATCCGGAGAGTAACGTCGGATTGCGGCCATTCTTGAGCAGGCCATCCTTGCTCACCACAAACATCGGCACACGCGTTCCGTCTTTTGAGTTGAACCAGAGTTGCTCCACTTTATATCGCAGCGGATCAATGCCAGATTCCACACGCGCCCACTCCGCTGTCTGGCCGTTGAGGCTGACTTCGTAAACAGTTGGCGGGATGGCATAAGAGACGAAGCCAAAAAAGCCTGAGCTACTGTTCCAGTTGCCGCCAAGATCAAAGATGCTGCCCAGCGCCGGCATAGCGACCGGCGCGACAGCGCGGCCATCAAAATCGAAGAGGCTGAGCTGCGAGCTGGCATTCTTCATGGAATGCACAAACAGCTTTTTGCCAATGATGACGGCCTGGCCTTCGATGACAGCATCAGATTCCGGGATGATTTCTTGCCAGTGAGCGCGCTCCGGCGCTGAACAACTGGTTTTGAAGACGCGGAAGCGCGGCGCGTCTTCATTGGTGGTGATGTAGATATGATCGTCGAGTATTTCACCGTGATAAAGAAAATTTCCGCCGGTGGTGATGCGCTGGAACGTGCTGTCCTGCGCCAAGAGATCTTTCAGGTAGAGATCTGTCCTGGTCCAACCTTCGCTCACCTCCACCAGCAGCCAGCGACCGTCATTGGAAATGGAAACGTTGGGCCATCGCTGCGGCGCCAGCGTCTCTCCATCGCCGGGAAAGATTTGCGGATCGCGAGAGCCATTGGCATTGTCATCAGAGCTTAGCTGATGGAAGAACACACGCCGGTGGTACATTTCTTCTCCGGCAGGCACGTCGCCGGGGAGCGGATAACGCGTGTAATAAAAACCGGAGCTATCAGGCAGCCATGCCACGCTGGCGGCGCGGGTGCGCTCGATTTTTTCCGCCAGCAGCGTCCCAGTGCTGGCATCGATGACCTGAAGCGTGCTGAGCTCTGATCCGTTGGGCGACGTGCCAAATGCTACATACTTTCCGTCGTCTGAGGGATACCACCAATCCAGCGCGATGGTGCCATCCGGCGCAAGATCGTTTACGTCGATCAGCGGGCGCTCTTTACTCTGACGCCCCTGGCGCTGGCGTCCCTCGCGAACATAAACGACAGCCTGATTCTGCCGGCCATCCCGTCGCTCATAAAAATATCTGTTGCCGCCGATGCGCGGTGACGCCACCCGCCCAATGGTGAGCAACCGTTCGATCCTCCGGTGCAGCTCGTCCCGCCCGGGGATCTCTTGCAGCACGCTGCGGGTATACGCGTTCTGTTGTGCAACAAACTCTCGGGTTTCCGCAGCTGTAGCATCTTCCAGCCACCGGTAGGGGTCGGTGATGCGCTGGCCATGGTAATCATCGATGATGGTTGCGACTGTGGCTTTAGGCGGAGCGGCCGGCTTCAAACCTGGAAATTTGGATTCGTTGCTCATGGGGATAGAAGAGTTGTTCAAGCGCAGCTTTCGATACGAAAATTTCGCACTGAAAGCCTTATGTTGAATGCAGTTGTATATTAACGATTTCGCTGATTTGGTGCTGAGGATCTCCAGTTAGTTGTATCTTTTTCAGGGTGTCCGCTGCCCGGATTCGCATTGCTAAATGCGCCAATTGCGTGCTATTTTGAAGAAGACAATTCAATCAGCTGCCTCTCTCGGAGGCCGCTTGTTTGCCCACTCCTCAGTAGCTCAATGGCAGAGCATCCGGCTGTTAACCGGAGGGTTGTAGGTTCGAGTCCTACCTGAGGAGCCAATTCTTTTCAGTGAGTTACTGAAGACGCCCATCTTTTCAACGAAGATAAATTACTCGTTAACACGCCTTTAACACGCGCGGCCTAGAATCGTCCTTAGAGTCTGATGGAGGCTGTTATGCACATTCGTACTCTCTATTCATCCGTTAAACACCTTGCCGATAAGCTAGGAGAAAAGCTGGCCCTGCGCATCCTGCACCTTTTTCTAAAATAACGGTTGCATACAAAGTCTAGATTTCGAGTCCAGCTCGAGAGCTTTGGACCATTCGTGGTTTTTCGACCATCGGTACCAACTTGGGTTCACTGTACCGAAAAGACAACAATTTAACTCAATATTCACATGGCGGTTGCGCTCGTTTAACGTTCGACTGCTACAAATATGATGCATGCAGGGAAATTGCTTTGATACGGTTATCATCTCTGACCTGCACCTCGGTTCAGAGGTCAGCCAGGCGCGGGCCGCGCTCGCGTTTCTGCAATCGGTTCATTTCAAGCGACTCATTCTGCTGGGCGACATCTTTGCTGACCTGAATTTTCGCCGTCTCACTAAAGAGCATTGGAAGTTTCTTGGGCACATACGAAAACTATCAAACCCGCGTCATGAGATTGAAGTTGTCTGAGATTCCCACATTCCCACCGCCACGGCTACTACGGCTGTCCCTGTATGACAGTCAAAAACCTCAACCCGATCTCAAAGAGTGTCAACTATGTGCCCGGTCTAAAATGTCAACTATCTGCCAGTTTGCACACTTGTCTCGTCACAGGGCACGAACAATCCCGATGTTACTCGCGCAAATCGAAGCCTGCAGATTTGAGTCCTTCGACCACGCGTTCGCGGGTGTGGGTGACTTCTTCCATGTTGAGCGTGCGGTCGTCAGCTCCGAGAGTAAGGCGGAAAGAGACACTTTTCTTGTCAGGCGGCAGAGGGAAGATCAGCAGGAACTGCAGCGAGACCAGACCATCGCCGGCGAAGTGGCGCAGTTTGTTTTCCAGGTCTGCAACGAGCGTATGTGCAGGCGCGACAATCGATAAATCAAAGCTGCTGGTGGGGAAGCGGCGCAGCTGACGATACGCCTGCCGCTGTGACGGCAGAGCTTGTAGCGCATCAAGATCAAGGTCGAGGATAGCGGCGCGGCCGCGGTCGAGCAGCGAAGGATGGAGTTCATAGAGATTTCCTACGCGCTGGCCGCCGATTTCAACATGAGCTGCGCGCTCCGGATGCATGGTCTTGCTATGCGCCTTTGCGGGTATTACCGTGCAGTCCGCGACTAGGTATTGAGTCACGCGCTTCATCTCCAGCAGGTTTGAGCCGTTCGTCTCGCGGCCCTCGCGACTATAAATAGCGGCCATCAGATGCGTGCGTTCCGCCGGAACGCCGTCAGCAGTCTTGCCGTAAGCGCGGCCGATTTCGAACAGCCGGAAGTCGGTGAAGTAGCGGCTATTGTCCGCCAGGTTGCGGCGAATCCCCGGCAGCAACGCGGGGCGCATGTATTTCTGGTCGGCGACGATCG
>DATCAX010000234.1:0-6539 GCA_036512375.1 Candidatus Angelobacter sp.
AGTGGCGCAGGAACGCCTGTCGGGAGCTGAATGTGTCTTCCGGCGGAGCGGCAGGAGCAGACCTGGTTGGGTTAGAATCACGGTCATCCATGAAAAAGGCCGTTGATCATCTTAAGAAATCGGATGTAATCCTCGCTTCTATTATTGCCCGTGTGGGGCCGTGCAAGATGGCCTATCGCGAGCCAAGCTTTGAAATGCTGGCGCGGGCTATCGTTTTCCAGCAGCTAAGCACCAAGGCCGCGACGACCATCTATGGCCGTCTTGAGCAGGCTGCCGGCGGCACGCTGACGCCTGAATCGATCCAGAATCTCTCTGTGGGTGAGATGAGACAGGCTGGACTCTCACGGCAAAAACTCGGCTATATTCGTGACCTGGCGGAGCACGCGCTGAGCGGGAAAGTTGATTTTGCCCTGCTCCCCGCCATGAGTGACGACGAAGTGATCGAGTCTCTAACCGACATCAAGGGCGTGGGTGTATGGACGGCGCACATGTTTCTCCTGTTTTCATTGCGACGGCCGAACGTGCTACCGATCGGCGATCTGGGAGTGCGCATGGCTATCCAAAAAGCTTACAAAAAGCGCAAGATGCCCACGCCGAAACAGGTGGAGCAGATCGCTAAAGGCTGGCATCCTTATTGCAGTTATGCTGCGTGGTATCTGTGGCGAAGCCTGGAATTGCCAGCACCAGAAGGCTCAAACCACAAAGGACACAAAGGGCCACGAAGACGGATTCTGAAATCCCGAACGAAGTGAGGGATCCCTATGGTCCTGGAGAAGATCGGGATCGATCTTGCGAATTGGCGAGCTTGTAAGAGATAACAGGATCATCCGAATGGACTTCGACGGAGAAACCAAGGCTTCCCCGATCTCGATTTTTCATGAGTTCGATTTCCTTATTTAGATCATCCTAGCTATAGGGGGCCCTCGCTGCGCTCGGGATGTCAAAAAACCTTGGTGTCCTTTGTGGTGAAGCCCTTTTGGTAGAATCGAGGTGCTGATGGCTGCTGACCGCAAAATCCGCGTGCTTGTCGCCAAACCAGGACTGGATGGCCATGACCGTGGCGCCAAGGTAATTGCACGGGCGCTGCGCGACGCCGGCATGGAAGTCATCTATACCGGGCTGCGGCAGACGCCGGAAATGATTGTCAGCTCGGCCTTGCAGGAAGATGTGGACGTGATTGGCCTTTCCATCCTTTCCGGCGCCCACAATGCCATCGTCCCGCGCGTATCCGATCTTCTGCGCCAGAACAAGATGGACGACGTGCTGTTTCTGATCGGTGGCATTATTCCGGAGCAGGACTTCGATTTCCTGAAGAAGGCTGGCGTCAGCGCCATCTTCAATCCCGGCACTCCAATGGACGACATCGCCGTGTTCATCCGTAAAAATGTCAAGCCGCGCGGTTTGATTACGGCCTAGATTTTGGCCCGCGGTTTTTCCCTTTCGGTTTGTCCCGGTAAACCCATATACTTGAATCTACCTGCCACAATGACCACTCTGGACCAGATTCTCGCCGCTACTCGTGAGCGCGTTGCCCTCGCCAAGGAGCGAACACAGGATCGTACGTTGGAGAAAGCGGCTGTGGCGCACACACCGCGGGGATTTCGGAAACGGCTGGCTGCCATGTCCCAGTTGGGTCCGGCAGTGATTGGGGAGTTGAAGAAGGCTTCTCCATCGAAGGGAACCATTCGCTCCACTTTTCCCGTAGGAGTGCTAGCCAACCAGTTGGCTCGCGGCGGAGCATCCGCCTTGTCGGTGCTGACCGACGAAGAGTTCTTTCATGGATCGCTGGCCAATTTACTGGAAGCTTCCGCGGCTACGGACCTGCCGTGCCTGCGCAAAGACTTCATTATCGATGAATTTCAGATCACGGAGGCCCGTGCGCATCATGCCGACGCGATTCTACTGATTCTGGCAGCGCTGGATGATGCTACTTTCCGCCGTCTCCTGGATTATTCACGGGCGCTGGAACTGGACGTTCTCTGTGAAGTCCATGACGAAGAAGAGTTGAAGCGCGCGCTTGAGGGCGGGGCGGATATCATCGGTGTTAACAGCCGCAATCTGAAAACATTTCAGGTTAGTCTGGATACCGTCATTGACATGGCGGGCAGTATCCCCAACCATGTGCTGCGCGTGGCGGAGAGTGGAATTGACAGCGGCGCGGAAATTCGCGAACTGCATGGCGCCGGTTACCAGGCATTTCTGATCGGTGAAGCGCTGATGCGGGCTGAAGATCCCGGGCAGAAACTGCAGCAGCTATTACAGGATGCAGGATGGTATTCGCCATCCACCGCGGCTTCTCCTCATTGGCGTGGCACAGTCCAGTAAGAAGCCAAAGCAGCTTTTCCCAAAAATAATTGCATGCATACCTGGATCAAAATCTGTGGGACTACCTCTCTTGAAGACGCGCTCAGCTCGATTGAAGCCGGCGCTGACGCTCTGGGCTTTATCTTCGCTCCCAGCAAGCGGAGAATCCTGCCGGAAAATGCGCAAAAGATTATCAGAGAGTTGCCGCATAACATTGAGCGGATTGGCGTGTTTCTGGATGCCGGTGCAATGGGTATTCGCCAGGTGGTTGGCGAGGTTGAGCTTACGGGAATACAGATGCACGGCGAAGGGGAATTTCCTCCTGAGGTCTATAGCTATCTGCCGCCAGAACGGCGAGACAAGTTGCAAAAAATCAAAACCGTCATTGTCTGGGCGGGTTTTGAGCTTAGATTTGACAGCTTTGCAGCTGTGCCTGGTGTGATAGACGCATGGCTCTTTGATTCCGGCGCCGGCAGCGGCAAAAGTTTCGACTGGCAGGAAGCGCGGGCAAAATTAGGGGACCGGCAAGGGCGTTTTATCATGGCCGGCGGACTCACGCCGGAGAATGTGGGTGCCGCGATGCGCGCATTCAAACCCTGGGGCGTCGACGTTGTGACGGGCGTGGAGCGTGAGCCGGGACGGAAAGATCCGGAAAAATTGAAAGCATTTGTTGCGGCGGTGCGGAGGGCGGAACAAGAATGAGCGGAAACGCATTGAAAAAAGAGAAACATGTCGCAGGAAGATTCGGGCCCTATGGCGGCCGCTATGTTCCTGAAACACTGATGGCGGCGCTGGAAGAATTGGAGCGCGAGTACGACAAAGCAAAGCGAGACAAGAAATTTCGCGCCGAATTTGAACGCCTGTTGAAAGAGTATGCCGGGCGCCCAACGGCGCTGTTTCACGCGGGCCGCCTGACGAAAGAACTGGGCGGCGCGAAGATTTACCTCAAACGCGAAGACCTGCTGCATACCGGCGCGCACAAGATCAACAACTGCATTGGGCAGGCATTGCTTGCGGTGCGCATGGGCAAGAAACGCATCATTGCGGAAACCGGCGCGGGCCAGCACGGCGTGGCCACAGCAACGGTCTGCGCTCTGTTTGGTCTGCAATGCGTCGTTTATATGGGAACGGAAGACATGCGCCGCCAGGAATTGAACGTCTTCCGCATGCGCCTGCTGGGAGCCGAGGTCCGCGGCGTGGAGTCAGGATCGCGCACGCTGAAAGATGCGATCAACGAAGCGATGCGTGACTGGGTAACCAACGTCCGCGACACGCATTATCTGCTGGGAAGCGTGCTGGGCGCCCACCCCTATCCGACGATGGTGCGCGATTTTCATTCGGTGATTGGACGTGAAGCACGCGCTCAAATCCTGAAAGCCGAAGGCAAGCTGCCGGCCGTGATCATCGCCTGCGTGGGTGGCGGATCGAACGCGATTGGAATATTCCACCAGTTTCTGAAGGACAAAAGGGTGAAGCTGATCGGCGTTGAGGCCGGTGGCCGCGGTAAGGAACTGGGCGACCATGCTGCACGCTTTCGAGGAGGACTGCCGGGCGTTCTGCAAGGGACCTTTTCTTATGTACTGCAGGATGCGAACGGCCAGATTGGGCTTACGCATTCTATCTCCGCAGGGCTGGACTATCCGTCGATCGGGCCGGAACATGCGGCGCTGGCAGATTCCAAGCGCGCGGAATACGTTGCCGCTTCCGATGCTGAAGCGCTGGAAGCGTGCGTCAGGCTGGCACGGACGGAAGGAATTATTCCGGCGCTCGAGTCTTCTCACGCGGTGGCGGAGTGCATCAAACGCGCGCCGAAGATGAAGAAGTCTGAGATTGTGATCGTGAATATTTCCGGACGAGGCGATAAGGATATTGGGATTTTGCGGGAAAACTTGAATCTAGACTAGGCAAGCTAGTGAACGAAAGCAGCGAAAGCCAAAACCAAGATAAAACTGAGATTATCCGGAGATTTCCATTGATTGTTCGCTGTGTATTCGCTAATATTCTTACGGCAAATGAAAATTTGCCCGCGCCAGCAGCGCAACGGGGAACCGTTGCGTTTTGTGTTTTATGAGTTGCGACCCTCTGCCGACTGGGATTGGGATTGGGTCACGCAAGGGTCACCCAAGCGTGACGCAAGGGCCACCCAAGGGTCGATTTGGGTAAGTGTCTTTGTTTGCAGCGAAAGTTGGAAAAATGCCGGGTGGGCTTGCAAGGCTGGAGCCATCGGCAGAGGGTTACAGCGCTGATTCGGACACTCGCAGAAATCAGCTGCACGGAGGCTTCAGGACCAAGAGAGAGGTCCCAAACGAGCATGAAAATGTATTTTTTAGGGTCCCGCAGCGGCGGCGGAGCCGATCCCTCGGGTCCTAGTTTGACTGCTGAAGAAATCGCAGCCAAATTTACGGACCTCTCGGGATGGCAACTCTCAAGTAGCGGCATTTTCGAGAGAGGCGCGGAAAAGAGTGAAGGCAATCATGGAGAAAGTCAAGACGACAAGTCGAATCAGCTTTGCGGCAAAACCAGGTTTGGTCGCTTATGTGACTTGCGGTGACCCGAATATCGCAACCACGCGAGAAATTGTTCTGGCAGCGTGCCGGGCCGGAGCAGACGTAATCGAGCTGGGCGTGCCATTCAGTGATCCCGTGGCTGACGGGCCTGTGATCCAGCGGGCCAGCGAGCGCGCTCTGAAGCATGGAACGTCGCTCGAAGACGTGCTGCGACTGGCGAGCGAAGTACGCAAGGAAAGCGACGCTGGCTTGGTCGTTTTCACATACCTGAATCCCATGTTGCGATTTGGCATGGAGCGTTTTTGCGCCGAGGCGGCGAAGGCCGGCGTGGATGGCGCACTGGTTATTGACCTGACGGTGGAAGAAGCCAGCGAGTATCGCCGTATGATGGCGGCGCACAACCTGGATACGATCTTCCTGGCTGCCCCGACCAGTCCTGACCAGCGACTCAAAGCGATCGCCCAGGCGTGCAAAGGTTTTGTGTACGCGGTTTCACGCACGGGTATTACCGGGACACAAAAGCAGCTCGCGACAGACGCTCAAGGTCTGGTAAAGCGAATCCGCAAGTTCACCAACTTGCCGGTGGCGGTGGGTTTTGGCATTTCCAATGCGCAGCAGTTTTCCGAAGTTGGTCAGTTCGCAGATGCCGTAGTGGTTGGCAGCGCGATTGTGCAGCTCATCGAGCAAAATCCGGGCAAGGAGGCGCAGGTGGTGGAGAACTTTGTGCGCAGTTTGAAGTCCGGAATAAAAAGTGCGGCCACTTCCCAAGGTTAATATCATTAAGTTATTCTAGGTGCATATTAACTTAGTTAAGTTTATCCAGGCTTTATCGCCTGTATATCAGGACGCCAAAGAGTTATGGACATCGCCGACTGGCGCATAAAGATCGACGAACTGGACCGCCGACTGGTGGAATTACTGAACGAACGCGCTCAGGCAGCGCACGAAATCGGCAAGCTTAAGCGCAATACCAGCATGCCCATCTACGAACCTGACCGCGAGCGGATCATTTTTGAGAACGTGCAGCGCGTCAATCGTGGGCCACTGCCGGAAAGCGAACTGCGCACGGTGTACGAAAGAATCATTGACGTGATGCGCAATATCCAGAAAAACGAAATCGCGCCGAAAGTGGCCGCTAGCGATGTCCGAACCGAATTTGACAGGGAAGTGAACGACTGAATTGTTCCTGAAATCCCGACCTGAGCGAAGCGTTTTCCGAAGTCCCGAGCGAAGCGAGGGATCGCTCTAGCGGCGAGGGACTTTGGGTTGAAGACAATGAAGCGAATAGGAAATTAAGAATGTAGCGATCCCTCACGCGCAAAATCCGCGCATTCGGGATTCCAGAAACACCGCAACTGGCGGGTTCGGGACTAAAAGAGAAAACCATGATTGTCGCAATGCAGGAACAAGCCAGCGAAGAACAGATCCAACAGGTGATCGAGCGCCTGATCGGCATGGGATTTGAAGTGCACCGCTCCACCGGCGCACGGCAAACGGTGCTGGGCGCTGTGGGCGCGCGTCACGAATTCGACATTCGCGATATCGAGGTGCTGCCCGGAGTGGGTGAAGCGCATCGCATCAGTTCGCCTTATAAGCTGGTGGCCCGCAGTTTTCGTCCGGAAGGAACGGTGGTCAAGTTCCAGCGCGGCGTCAGCATTGGCGGAGACGAAGTCGTCTTGATGGCCGGGCCGTGTTCGGTGGAATCGCGCGACCAGATTTTTGCGGGGG
>DATCAX010000235.1:0-2392 GCA_036512375.1 Candidatus Angelobacter sp.
CCCAGGATGCGCTTGTCAGCCAGGAACGATGGAACTTCTCCATCCGCGATGCGCTGCGCCAGTCCTTCGACAATGGCGGTCTTACCCACGCCGGGTTCGCCGATGAGTACAGGATTGTTCTTGGTGCGGCGGCACAAAATCTGGATAACACGCTCGACTTCGCCTTCACGTCCGACGAGCGGATCTAACTGGCTGTCCATGGCGGCCTGAGTCAGGTCGCGGGAGAATTCGGCCAGCAAGGAAGATTCGCGGTTGGAACCGCGCTGGGGCTGGGCTTTTTCCTGCGTGCTGCGCGCCAGCTCTTCACGGATGGCGCTCAGGCGCAGTCCACGCTCATGCAGAATTTCAGCGGCAAAACACTTTTCTTCACGCAGCAATCCCAGTAATAGATGCTCCGTGCCGATGTGCTTGTGGCTGAGGCGTTCCGCCTCTTCCGCCGCGTAGGCCAATACCCGCTTGCATTCATTGCTTAAAGGCAAATCCACAGAAGTGGAAACCTTCTCCCGAATCGTGGTGTGCCCTTCAATCTGCTTGCGGATGGACTCGACCGACGCATGAGAGCGCAGAAAGCGGTTGGTCAACGCTTTGTCTTCACGCAACAAGCCCAGCAGCAGGTGCTCCGTCTCTATGTACGGAGAGCCGAACTGGCTGGCCTCGTATCTTGCGAAGAAGATTACGCGCCTGGCTTTCTCTGTATACCGCTCGAACATATTCCCCTCACCCAGATGCTCCCAGTCACCTCTGCCGGAAACATCTCTCTGTCTTTCTGGCTGCGATCCGCCGATCTCACCAGAAAGAAGCCCTTCTGTCCTGCCAGCGCCCTCCGTCACGAGGGAGTCAAATGCTGCACCGGACGAAACCTACCATCTGCCATATCGGCAGAAAAACCAGAAACTGTCCTTCGCCCCTCCGCTAATTCAGCGACGCGGGCGACACTTCCTCGGCCATCCCGTGATGCAACTTCAATACACGATCGCAGCGACGGGCAAACTCAAGGTTATGGGTGACGATAAGGGAAGTGAGCCGGTACTCTCGATGAAGTCTTTGCACCAAAGCGAATACCATCTCCGCGGTCCGGTTATCCAGATCACCTGTTGGCTCATCTGCCATCAGGATCCCCGGTCCTGTTACCAGAGCCCTGGCCAGGGCCACCCGTTGTTGCTCACCGCCGGAAAGTTTCCCTGCGCGATGATGACTCCGGCCCTCCAACCCAACTTCCCGCAACCATCCGCCTGCCTTCTCCATGGCCTCACGGTACGCGGTTCCTTGCATCAAGAGCGGCATTGCAACATTCTCCTGCGCCGTAAATTCCGGCAGCAGGTAGTGAAACTGCCAGACAAAACCGATCGTCCGATTACGAAAATCCGCGGCCGCATCGTCTGTAAGTTTCGCTACGGGAATCTGGGCGCAGTATACGTCACCTGCTGAAGCACGATCAAGAGCACCAAGGATGTGCAAAAGGCTACTTTTGCCCGCACCTGACTCGCCCACTATGGCCAGCATTTCCCCCTTCCTCACCTGGAAGGACAAGTTTTCAAAGAGCACTAAATCTGTCTGACCCGACTTATATACTTTCGTAAGTCCACTCACGCGAACAATTTCGGGCTGCAGCCCTGCTTGATCTATTGGATGCACCGGCCCGCCTCAATGGTGCAACCATCCATATTCCCCTGCATTTTCAGTGCCTTTCACGTCGCGTGACCGCTTACTTATTAGAACCCATGTGACTAAAGTTAATCTCTGAAATTTCTGCATCGGAAGTTCTTGAGATTTCATTAAACTTCTTAATTCTTCCTCACAGCAACTCCTAGGCTCTCAATATCTTCCATCCATCCCGACCAGTAAGCAATGGGGTCTTTCACTCATAGCGTAACGCCTCCGCAGGCAAAACGCGCGCAGCTGACCAGGAGGGATACAGAGTGGCAACAAATGAGATGAGTAGGGCCACTGCCGCAATCAGGATGCCGTCTATCAGCCGGGGCGCAAAAGGCAGGTAATCAATGGAATAGACCTCGGCTGAAAGCGCCACAAAGTGGTATTTCGCCCCAGCAATGGCAATGCCGTAGCCCAGGATCAATCCAGCCACCGTGCCGATGGTCCCAATCAACACGCCCTGAAAAATGAAAATACCGCGGATCTGGCGCCGTTTTGCCCCCATCGATATCAAGACGGCAACGTCCTTGGTTTTCTCCATCACCATCATGATTAGAGAAATAAGAATGTTCAGGGCTGCGACAAAAACGATCAGCCCGATGGTCAAAAATGTCACAACCCGCTCCAGCCGCAGGGCCCGAAAAAGGGCCCGGTTTTCATCCATCCAGTTCTTGGCCACAAAGCCGGAGCCAGCCACCTTCTCCAGTGCGTTTCCCACCTCTTCCGCTTTATACAGGTC
>DATCAX010000236.1:0-2950 GCA_036512375.1 Candidatus Angelobacter sp.
ATCCCGGGGTTCCAGTTCATTCAAGATCCGATTGAATATGACACGCGCACACACCACTCCAATATGGACGTTTACGATCGTCTACAACCAGAAGACCTGAAGCAGATGGCCGTGATTGTTGCGTCCTTTGTTTATATGGCTGCTCAGCGTGACCAGATGTTCCCGCGGAAACAGATTGAGAAAGAGTTGCCGCCCCCACCGCCTCCGGAAGATGACGAGAATGTGGCCCCGGCTTCTCCGGTGACCCATCCTGCCGTCGCCGATCGTCCTCAGCCGCCGAAGCCAGCGGATCAACGACCAGCGGACCAGCGCCCATCGGCTCAACCCAGCCCGACACCGAAACCGTAACGCTCAGCCGCCGCGTTCACCTCACGAAGGGTTGCTGCGGCGGTATGACGGTTTTTCGGAACGTAACAAAGCCTGATGTGGAGACGTAGCATTGCTACGTCTCTCCTGTAAAATCATACGTGTAAGCAATGGATGCTCCACAAAAGGAATTCTGGGGCGGACGCCCCGGGACCCACTTATCCGCATAGAGCATCCTTTTCTTTTTGCACACAAACGCGCCATACTAAATGCAGTGAATTCGTCAGTGAACTTCCTGGATAACGCCAAACTCAATCCACAACAGCGCGAGGCGGTGGAAACCGTTGACGGCCCCCTGCTTATTCTGGCTGGAGCGGGCAGCGGAAAGACCCGAGTGATTACCTACCGCATCGTGCATCTGATTGAAAATAAGGGAGTTGATCCCGACAGCATTCTGGCTGTCACTTTTACGAACAAAGCTTCGGCAGAGATGGCAGAACGCGTTGGCAGCATGCTGGGCGGCAGAACGCTGCGCAAACCGCTGATTGCAACGTTCCATTCTTTCTGTGTCCGTGTTCTGCGCCGCGATATTGAAGAGCTGAAAATTGGCGGGGTCGGATACAAGAAAGATTTTGCCATTTATGACGAATCCGACCAGCAGGCGGTGGTGAAGAGCGTAATGCGCCGTCTGGGCCTTGATGACAAGCAACTGAAGCCCAGCGCGGTGCTCTCCAAAATCTCTTGGGCCAAGAACCATATGCTGGACCCGCAAGAGATGTATCTGCAGTCGGCAGATCCCATCACGGAAAAGGTCGCGCATATTTTTGAGGAGTACCGCAAAGAGCTGCGCAAATCCAACGCGTTGGACTTTGACGATCTTTTGTTGGAAACGGTGCGGCTGCTGAAAACGTCGGCAACCACGCGCGAGCGCTATCAGCGCCGTTATGAATATATGCTGATCGACGAATACCAGGATACGAACCGGCCGCAATATGAGCTGATCAAGCTGCTTGCCGGCCCGCGGCACAATGTCTGCGTGGTGGGCGATGAAGACCAGTCGATCTATTCGTGGCGCGGCGCCGATATTCGCAACATCCTGGAGTTTGAAAAAGATTTTCCTGAGGCACGCATCATCCGCCTGGAGCAGAATTACCGCTCAACGCAGGCGATCCTGGAAGCTGCGTCGGCGGTGGTCTCCAACAACCTGAAGCGCAAAGGCAAGACACTTTGGACAGCTCGCGAGGATGGAAACAAGATTGGCTATTACGAAGCGCCTGACGGAGAAAATGAATCACTGTTTGCCGCGGACTACATTTCGCGCTACTTGAAGAAGATGAAGGAAGAGGGCGCGGAAGACGTGCGCGTGGCCGTGCTATACCGGCTGAATTCGCAGTCGCGGCTGATTGAAGAAGCCATGCGGCGTTATCAGCTTCCGTACCAGGTGGTAGGCGGCTTTTCTTTCTATGAGCGCGCTGAAATCAAGGATATGACCAGCTATCTTAAGCTGATCAACAATCCCCAGGATTCCATTGCGCTGCTGCGCGTGATCAACACGCCGGCTCGCGGCATCGGCAAATCGACCATTGAAACGCTGGAGCGCCTATCGCTGGAAACAGGCATGTCATTGTGGGCAGCCATCAGCGAAGCCATTGATCGCCGTCTTCTTCCGCAGCGTGCGTGCGCGGCCTTGAAGAGCTTCAAAGACCTGATTGAAGATGCGCGCGCCATGTTGCTGGGGACTTTTGCGGATCGATTGGCGGAAACGGCTGAAGCCCAGCGCAGAGCCACCCAGCCACAGGCGGACGAGTTGGAAGCAGATGTTTCCTTCGAACCGGCACAGCTGGGAGAGAACATCAGCTTTGACTTTGGCGCGAATGACGAGCCAGAAGGACTTGAAGCGGCAGAAGGCAAGGTCGAAGGCGAGACACCTGAGCCTACGGCAGGCACAGAAGCTGTGGAAGGCTTCCGCACCCCGGGCGGCGTCGCGTCGATTCCGGAGATTCTCAAGTTCCTGATCGACCGCACCGGCTATATCAAGCAACTTGAAGAAGAAGCCACGCCGGACTCGCTGGCACGGATCGACAACCTGCGCGAACTGGTAAACGCCGCCATGGATTCGCGCGATCGAGGCGAGACCCTGGCTGAATTTCTGGACCACGCAGCACTGGTGAGCGACGTGGACACATACGATCCGCGCGGCACGGTGACACTGATGACATTGCATTCGGCCAAGGGGCTGGAGTTCGGGCTGGTTTTTCTCGTCGGCATGGAAGAAGGGTTGTTCCCCCACTCACGGGCTTTCAATGATCCAGACCAGATGGAAGAAGAGCGGCGCTTGTGCTATGTGGGGATGACACGAGCCATGGACCATCTGGTTTTGAGCACCGCGCGATATCGCCGCCGCTATGGGACGGACATGCCGGACGCAACCGTACCTTCACGGTTTCTGGAAGAAGTGCCGCCACAGTTGTTCGAAGAGCTGGGCGCTTCGCGCGCGCGGCCTAAAACTTCTTATCAGGACTCCGATTTCGGCGAACGCCATTACAGCTACGAAGATGAAGACCAGAGCGCGCCTTCGAGCGTAAGCCAGCCGTCCAGCGCCAAGCCGCGCAACGGCGGATACTCCGGTCCCAAGTACAATTCC
>DATCAX010000237.1:0-7121 GCA_036512375.1 Candidatus Angelobacter sp.
CTTCCCTGATCTTGCCGCGCGAGGTCCAGGCGCGTACGAACGTCTCTGATGTGATGTCGTCAGCCAGTGATGCGTTCCCGCAAAGAAACAGCACAAAGCGATGCACCTGGGGCGCATAGCTTTGGTAGAGGCTATGGAAATCCATCATCGGCGGCCTGGACGGTAATAATACGCAGAAACAGCGCAGAAGTTACGCGGGCGGGCTAATCAGTAGGCGGCCAGCACGCCGAGAAAGCAAATAGCTACAATCTGGTAACAAGAACACCACAAATTTGGAGCAAAAACAAAAGCCGGGCTCGACGGAGCCCGGTTCTTGTCAGCGCTATTTCCTCCC
This sequence comes from Candidatus Angelobacter sp., assembly GCA_036512375.1. Taxonomy (GTDB): domain Bacteria; phylum Acidobacteriota; class Terriglobia; order Terriglobales; family Acidobacteriaceae; genus Angelobacter. The sequence goes on from DATCAX010000237.1 coordinate 335, forward strand.
CCAGGAAACAGCAACATTTATCCATTACCAGAGAGGGTTCCCTGCCGGATCGCGGAAGATAAACGTCTCGCGGCCAATTGCCACAGACTTCGCAATCAGTGCGGTCTTGCCTTCAAACGAAATTCTGGAACCGACCACAGTAACGTTGTCGCCTTTGCGGATATTGATCTCGTACTGCTTCATGAATGACGCGGGAGCCAGATGAACCTCAATGGTTGAGGTTTCATTTTTGACCGTGATGTGTGAGCCCATGGTGCCGCTCACCGGACATTGGAAATCCCTTGTCTCCTCCACCCAGCCGCGCACCGTTTGCTCGCTGGATTGACCGTAAGCGTAGCTCGGCGGCGTCGAGGTATTTTTCACCTGTGAAACAAGAGTATGCGCCGCACCCAGCAAAAGCAGCGTGAACACTCCTACGAGAACTCTGAACAGCTTCATGGTTACCTCCACAAAGCATCAGTATCCGCGAAGGGATGTTTTTCCGCTGTGACCGTGATCACATGGCCGATAGTTGTTTTTCTCTGCCCGGCTTGTTGTTCTGAAATCAGAACTCCCGCGCCGGCGGGGTCTGGTCGTGTCCCACTCGCCCGGCAACAATTTCCGCGCTGTAATAATTCTCCCCACGAATTGGGCAGCCCGCTAGGCGGCGCAGGATTGCCATCTGCCCCGTGTGTGTCAGGGCATCTGCAATGGGACCCTGAAACAGTTTTTCTGCCGACGTGGCGAGAGGAGCATCTGACGCTAGGTAGCCGTCAAAAGCCTGAAGCGTATTGAAAAACCGCGCTACTTCCTGTGACCACGGCGCCGGCTCGGAATCATGCCAGGCCTGCTTGCCCTGAGCGATCGACAGGGCCCAGTCAAAAAGATCGCCCATGTGGGCCAGGATATTCGCTGGTTTTCTGCCGCTTTCGCTGACGGCGAACGTGGCAAAACTTTCAGGCGCTCCACGCAAGGTCTTGCCCGCGCGATAAGCCAGGGTAGAAAGAGTGTGTCGCAGAAGTTGCCGTGCCGGGTCACCGGCAGTTTGAGGTGTTGCCGCCATGACTGCTCCTATTTCTCGTGCGTAATCACGGCTAATCTTTCCTGATTCGATGGAAGAGGTCAAGTGATCCGCGCCTGGAGTGCAACCGTGAAGTCTTCCTCTTCGTCATTTTCGGGAAGGGCGTAAAGCGCAACCTTGAATGGGCCCAGAGTAATATCCGGCGCGCTGCGCACCAGTTCAAAGTAAACCGCGTCTTCACACTTGATGCACTTGGGAAATAGCTGGTCGCGCAACAATGTAACCTCATGCGCCAGGCGGTGCCCGGTGTGGGTTAGGCGATAGATCCCGCTTTCAAGGATTTTCCCCCCGCAGCGAAATTGCTTCATTTTCTTAGGCATGTCGTGTGGCTCGTTGCGCGCATTTCCGCTTGCAGTGCTCTTGGACCCGCACCCAAACTAACCGGAAATTAGTGCTGCTGCTGGCATGTTAAGTTGCACAAGCAAAATGCCAGCTCTATCGCTCCTTATGTTTAGCAAAGTTACAGTCCGTGCAACTCAATCGATGGGATGTCTCATCCGAAATTTTCGGAAGATGTCCTTGGACAAAGGAGTTGGAACTTCTTTGATGAACGATCCAAAGAACGAACCGAACGTCCCCGTTTAGGCCAACCACTGCCCCGCCGGCAAAGTGCAAAAGGTGCGCAGTTCGCGCTATGAATGGGAAGGCAAGAGCAACAACGAAAATTAAAAGGCCGCCGGTGCGTCCAGCGCGTCCCGGAGATATTCACTTGCGTCCATCAAGTTGATCCTGAACAAGCTCTTTGCAGGAAACCGCGAAACAGAAGATCGCCGGAGCTTCTTCAACAACGACGACGATGCCAGCCCAAGCGTGGCCTGAGCGGTCAGTGTAAAAACCGGTTCAAGGTAACGGTGCGGTCGATATCCAACCATGCTTTCCAGCTTTGCTCTGTGACGCCGGGATATTTGCTTTTTCCGAAGGCTATCCATGCATCGCGATACCGCAGCCATTCTTCCTGGCTTTTGCGTACGCCCGCGCGCGTCACGGTCCCCCATTGAGTTTGGTCACCAACCTGGGTACGCTGATAGGCGGCGCTTTCAGCGGCTTCAGCACGCTGAAATTCTTCGGCAGAATATTTAGGTAGTTCACCGCTTTCAAAGCTCTCCAGCGCAGACAAAAGATTTCTTCTGATAAATATCTCTTCCTGGATTTCAAACGTCCCTTCCAGGTTCACTCCGTTGTTTGCCTGTATTTGCACGTACCTGTCAACTTCCGCCATGAACGCGTGGAAGGCCTTCTTCTCCGGCGCCTTCCATGCGGAGATGAGATCGTTAAATTTCTGGTCGCGTTCGATTTTGTCGAAGCGTTCGGTAAGGATCGCGCACTGCTCGTACATTTCCCGGCCACTGCTGTGATCGCAGACTCTGAAGTTATTGCCTGTCCAGTTTTGCTTTCTCAGGCGGTCGAGCTGGTATACGCGGCCCGCATCGTCACCTGGCGCGCCCCCCAGACTGCATGCCAGCTTCATGGCGGCATCAAAACTACGGGTCGCGCCATTGCCATTGGCATAGACCATGATCAGGATAACTTTGCCGCTCATCGTCGCCTTGGAACCGCGATCAATCTCTGCATAAGCGCATTTGCGTGCTTTGACCGGGTCCGCGGGTTGTCCGAAGCCGAAATAGGCATCTACGGATGCGCAACTGGCCAGCGCTCTCTCCTCGGCGGGAGTCGGACGGTCTGCGACAGGAAGTTCAACATCTTTCACCGCCGCGCACATCTGCTTTGCCCCGGGATCAACGATGGTGCTTTGCGCCAGGGCGGCACAAAATCCAGTCAGCAGGAAAAAGGCAGGTAGAAATGTGGAAGACCGCATGCTTCACATTTTGCTTTATCGGCTGCGCCAGAGCAAATCATTTGCTGCCTCTCCGAAAACACTGAGATTACCTCTGGAGTATGCCGGGAGGCACTGCCCCAGAAATGGAGCATGTGCTAATCTTCTCGCGGAGTCTGCTTGCGCGCCGCCTTTGAAAAAGCACCGCCGGAAGTCCAGGAAATCCTGGGCAAACCCATACGCGACCTGGGTCTGAAGCTGGAAGGGTCGCCGCTGGAGCGCTATGTGCAGCAGCTCTATCGCGAACTTGACCGCAAAGGGCTGAAGAAATTCCGTCCGGCATGCTACCTCACTGACGAATGGGGATGCCCCTCCGGAGAGCCGATCATCGGCATTCCCTTTTACCTGGCCGACCCCAAACTTGCTCGCCTGGAGAAAGAGATGAATGACCTGGAAGACTCTCGCCAGATCATGATGTACCTGCGGCATGAGGCGGGGCATGCCATCAACTATGCTTACGCTCTGCACAAAACTCCAGATTGGAAGCAGTTGTTTGGGCCGTATCGCAAACCGTATCGTGACGCTTACCGGCCTATTCCATTTTCCCGCAGCTTTGTCCGCCACATGGAAGGCTGGTACGCGCAGAAACATCCGGATGAAGATTTTGCCGAGACGTTTGCCGTGTGGCTCACACCGGGCTCGCGCTGGCGGCAGAAATATAAAGGCTGGCCTGCGCTGGAAAAGCTGCGTTACGTGGACCGCACTTTCAGAAAGCTTGGCAACACTGATCCCGTGCGTCCGCGCGGACGGACCGACATTACCGTAGAAGAGATGGACACCACGGTGGGAGACTTCTATGAAGCGGTCCTGAGCGAGCAGCCTTCGCCCGGTGAACTGCCGCTGGATACCGATCTGCAGGATATCTTTAACGCAGGGCGTAAGCGGAAGAAAGGTGTCCGCCCGGCAGTGGAGCTTCTGCGCGAGAACCACAAATCGCTGGTCGATAAGCTTACGTACTGGAGCGGCGTGCCTCGGTCGCTGATCAAAAAGCTGGTGGAATCGATTGAGACGCGCGTGGGCGAAATGGATCTGCGCGTCAACGTCAAGCAGGAAACAGAGTGCCTGACGGAGATCACAGTTTACGCGACGGCACTGGCCATGAACTATGTGACGCGGGGGAAGTTTGTACAAACATAACGCGTTCATCCGTTGAGCAATGCAATATGGGAACTAATTATGGATAACAAATTAAAAATCACGGTGCTTTATGAGAGTTGGGGTGACGAGGAAGAAGCTGCTCCGGAGCCGGAAAAGAAGAAGCGCGGCGCCAAGAAGCGCCGCAAAAAAAGAGAGAAGCACGACCGTGAAGAGATCTTTGAAGCTCTGGAAAAACTAGGGCATGAGCCCAGCTACATGGTGCTGGACGGCGAAGATAAATCCCTGATGGCGCTGGCCCGCCAGGAAGCTGACCTGTTCTTCAATCTGGTGGAATCGTATGCCGGCGATGACACTATGGAAATGCATGTGGCGGCGTACCTGGATTTGCTGGGCCGTCCATACACTGGCGCGGGCCCGCAGGGCCTCTACCTGGCGCAGGACAAGGGGCTGGCCAAAAAACTTTTTCAGTTTTACAACATCCGCACTCCATACTTTGCCACCTGTTATCAGGGCAAGCTGGACCACTCCCAGGAAATTTCATTTCCTTTGATCGTGAAGCCGGAAGCGGAAGATGGATCGCTTGGCATCGACCAGGGTTCCGTGGTGGGAAGCGTGAAGGAATTAATGGAGCGCATTCACTATGTGCAGGAGGAGTTCAACTCTCCGGCGCTGATTGAAGAATATATTGAAGGACGCGAAATTTATGCGGGTATTCTCGGCAACCAGACTCCGGAGGTGCTGCCGCTGGTGGAACTCGATCTTTCGCGCCTGCCTGAGGGCATGCCCAAAGTCGCAGGCATGGAAGTGAAGTGGGAGAAAGACAGCGAAGCGTACAAACTCACCAAGTCCGCACCGGTGGAAGGCCTGGACGAAGAAACCCAGGAGCTGCTATCTTCGACCGCGCTCAGCACGTATCGCATTCTCAAGCTGCGCGATTACGGACGCATCGATATGCGGCTCACCGACAAAGGAAAAGTCTATGTGATTGAGGCCAATCCCAATCCGTGGCTCTCCAGCAATTCAGAGTTTTTTATGGCGGCAAAAAAGTCCGGTCGCTCGTACGCGGACATGATCGCGGAAATCATCGAGTTCGCGCGCACGGACCGGCGCAAGCGCGACAAGCTGCATATGGCCTAGCTAACGGCCATCTCAGGAAAGACACCGCTTCCGGCTTAAGAGTTCCCAGTGGATGCCGACAAATAATCCTGTGCGGGGCTGAACTAAGTCCGGTAAAATCACGGTGTAAGGCGTGCCATACGAGAATTCTACATATAAAGAATTCTACATAGGGTTGCACTGGGAACATGGAAACCTCGGCAAGAATTTCTCACACGTCGGCGCTGATCCTGCAAACCATCCGGTCAGGCTACATTTACGGTTTTGACATCATGGACGTTACCGGCCTGCCCAGCGGTACCATCTATCCCGCGTTGCGCCGCCTGGAAAAAGAATGTCTGGTGCGCGGCGACTGGGAAGATAGCAAAATCGCACTGCGCCAGGACCGCCCGCCCCGCCGCTATTACAAACTCACGCGTGAAGGCAAAGATGCGCTGATCAGCGCAGTGGAACGTTATCCTCTTCTGGCCCGGCTGGCCCCGGAAGAGAAGGTGTCGCGCCGATAAGAGGGAAAATGTTGTGCAGCTTAATCCTCAAATTCGTCTTCTGACCTGGCAATGTAAGTTCCTGCTGCGCAGCGCTAGTTTGCTGGTCCCCAGGGCGGAACGCGCTGCGTGGTACCAGGAGTGGTACGGAGAGATGTGGCACTGGCTGCATTTCCTGGCGGAGTCCGGACGGCTGAATCCGCATAGTTCCACGGAATTGGCCCGGCACTGCTGGGGGGCTTTTCCTGATGCGGCATGGCACCGCTTCGACCACAAAAAAGTTATTCGCGCCTTTGACGAAACGCCGCGCACGGCGCGTTTCTGCCTGAGTGCAATCCTTTTTGCAGTTCTGTTCCTTGTGCTGGTTACGGGCCTGGCCCCCACTATCAGGTCTGGATTTAAACCACTGCCATTCCACCAGCCTGACCGTCTGGCCTACTTGTCGATGCATGGGAGCTTTACCAAATACGACGAAGAAAATCTTTTTCGCGAAGCCGCAAAATGGGCGGAAGGTAGCAAAACAGCGGAGATGGTGGCCGCCTATTCATGGCATCCCGTATCTCTCAAGTTCCCGCATGATAAGGTGAATGACATCAGCGCCCGCGTCTCGCCGAATTTTTTTGATCTGCTCGGCAACAACGCTGCGGTGGGACGGCTCTTTACACCGGCAGATGAAATGAATTGTGCAGGGTGTGTTGTGATTACGCATCGTTTGTGGGAGGCGCAATTCAACTCGGACCACAACGTCGTGGGCAAGACTATCTTAGTGGATGACCACCCCGGCACAGTGATCGGCGTGCTTCCGGAAAACTTTGTGTTCATCTTTCCTGAAGTGTCTGTCTGGATGCTGCCCGGCTGGGGCGCCACCACCAACAACTTCGCTGACCGCACCGGCGCCGTTCTACGCATGGCCCCGCACGTAACTCTTCCGCAGGCGCAGCAGGAGTTTCGACGGTTTGCCCAGGCCGGCGGCTACTCACAGCCGCAGTTGGAATCTTTTGTTTCACGCGCGCGTCAGGGCGTGAAGCTCTATCTGTTTTTTACCGTGCTGTCATTGTTCGGCGGAATCGCGCTGGGCAGCAGCCGGCTGGGTGGCGCCAAAACCCGGAAGCTTAAGCTGAGTTTCCGGAATACCGTTCGCTGGTGGGGATTCTTCTCCTTGAAAACCGTGCTGCTGCTGGCGTTGTGCTTTGT
>DATCAX010000238.1:0-3978 GCA_036512375.1 Candidatus Angelobacter sp.
GCGGTGGAACGCCTCTCCGCGCACGGTTACGGCACCCCATATCCATTGTGATCCGGCGTTTGGCTTTTTGACCTGGACTTCCTGAACATAGCCCAGATCGTCGCAGATCACTGCGTCAAAGGCCGATGGATCGGAAACCGGAAAGAGCACGAGATTGCATTCCGCTCCGCCTGGCGCCAGGGCCGGCGCGTAAGCGTTTTCCGGGAACCAGATAGTGTCCGGCAGGCCAATCAGGACCTGATCATGCTGACGGGCAAAGGGTTCGGCGCGAAAGAGGGCGTCACATAGTCCCAGCGGCTGCTGCTGTACCACATAAAAAATTTCCGCTGCGTAATTGCGCTCCGCATAGTACTTCACGATGTCAGTCTTTTCCGCGGAGATGATCATGCAGATCTGGCTGGCGCCCGCGGCTATCATCCGTTCCACCAGGTATTCTGAGACGGCTTTGGGGCGCTCTGCGCCACCGACCATGCGTGAGCCCACAGGCAGCAATTCCTTGGAGCAGCCCAGCGGTTGAATGCGTTCCCCCGCGCCGGCGGCAGGTATGATTCCGATCATTGGGCTACCTCTCTCTTCAGGGATGCGTTGGCGCCAGAGCGCGCCTCCTCAATATATTGCAGGAGCTGGCTGGCGCGGACGTTGCCAGTATGCTCATCCAGCGTGCGCTGCCGCGCAAGGGCTGCCATCGATTGCAACTCTGCATCTGGCATGCTGAGGGCCATCTCAACATCTTCTGCGCTGGATACGACCCGAAGTTCGCTATGCAAATCGAAGAATGAGTCCAGCCCTTCCCATACGTCCGTGATCAGGGGCGTGCCGCAGGCCGCAGCCTCAAAGAATCGCCCGGAGGGGCACCAGCCATTGGCCGCCATTTCGCCGCGGGTAATGTTAAGCGTAAGGCGGGAAGACGAATAGAAACGCGAATGGTCGGACGGGGCTACATGTTCCATGCGGCGAACGTTTTCCGGCCATTCCCAGTTCCAGGGATACAACGATCCGGCGAGAAGAAACAGTTTCTCAGGATGGCGGCGCGACGGCTCCAGCAGCAATGCATCTAGCCTGGCTTGGCGGTCGGCAGAGTATGTTCCCATGTAACTCAGGTCGCATTGGAAGTTCGGGACCGTGGCAACGCGATGGTAATGGTCGGGATCGACGCAGCCATAAAGAGGCTTAACCATCCGGGCGCGATAGTCGTTTTCCAGGGCCGTCAGCGCCTTGCCTCCGGTGAAAGAAAGAACAAGGTCAAACTGCGGGATCTGGCTGGCGTCCAGGTACTCGACTTCTCCCTGGCGCAGGTTGTTCAGCGTTACCGGCGTATCCAGATCGTAAAAAACGTGCAGCGGCCGGCCCAGGTCTAATACTTCATCATTGATGCGGCGGCCTTCCGGCAAAAAGCTGGCGGTGATCACCACGTCAGAATCCGCAGCGGCTGCGAGTGCGCGGTCGCGGACTTCGGGCCAGACTGAGTACAGCGTGAGTTCGCAGTAGTCGCAGGACGCAAAGTCGCGGCGCGAACTGTAATAGGGAACATCTTTCTCAAAGAAGTAGACCTGATGGCCCAGACGATCCAGCGCCCGGATAAGGGCGCGGTAAGGCGTGGCATGGCCGTTGCCCCATGAGGAGGAAAGAGTCAGGCCAAAAACGGTAATTTTCACGCGTCCAGGGTCCTTCGCGCGCGGGATTTGAGAAAGATCCGCGATGGGTGAGATGTCATCCCGGCCAGAGCTGTTGCCGGGAGAGTTTTCGGATGCATCCGCGGCGGCAATAGGTTTACACTGCGAACGGCATCATGGCCGATGAGAAAATTCCAGAACCGAACGGTCCCGTCCCGCAATCGCAGTCGGCGCAGAGGGCCGATCTTTCCAGTTATTGCCCCAATTGTGGGTCAAAGATGCGCGACTCCCGTTGCAAAATGGTATGCAAGACCTGCGGCTTCTTTCTGAGTTGCAGCGACTTTTACTGAAGACCATGGCATCCGGCGACCTTATCTCCTCGGAAAAATGCTTTGAGATCGAACACAAACCAGAAATTGCCGTGATGCAACTTGTTTCTCCCGACGGCACCAACAAGTTGGGCCTCAGCCACATTATGGCTTTGCACCTGGCGGTTGAAGAGTTGACGATCGAGGCCGAAAAAGGCAACCTCAAGCGTCTTATCATCACGGGCAGTGACAAATTCTTTTCCGCCGGGGCTGACCTGAATGAGATTTCCCAACTCACCGCGGCGCAAGCCTTGGAGTTTTCCCGCCGGGGTCAGGCGCTCATGCTGGCCATCGACCATTTTCCTGTTCCGGCGATTGCAGCGCTTCGCGGCTACTGCATGGGCGGAGGCATGGACCTGGCGCTGGCCTGCGACCGCCGTATTGCCGCGCCGAATGCGGTCTTCGGACATCGCGGGGCCAGCCTGGGCGTGATGACCGGATGGGGCGGAACGCAACGCCTGCCGAGACTAATTGGCAAGCCCCGGGCAATGCAGATGTTTCTGCTGGCCGAGATGGTGAAAGCGGAAGAGGCGTTGAGAATTGGATTGGTGGACGAGCTTGTGGATGATCCGGTAGCGCATGCAAGACGTGTCTGAAGAGACGTTCATGCAAAAGACATTTATGAAGCACGCTCCATCTAAAATAAGCATTTCCTGATGCATGGACTTCTCATTGTTTTTCTTGCGGGATTGATCGCTGGCGCTGTGAATGCCGCCGCCGGCGGCGGCTCATTCATCTCTGTACCGGCGCTGATCTACGTTGGTATTCCGTCGGTCTCGGCCAATATGTCCAGCACGGTCGCTTTATATCCAGGCAGCATCACGAGTGCGTGGGCGTATCGCGGAAATTTCCAAAAGATACTTAACGTCTCGGTAAAAGCTCTGTTCGCCGCAACGCTTGCAGGCGGATTTGCCGGTGCCCTGTTACTACTCCTTACGCCGAGTTCCTCGTTTGACAAGATCCTCCCCTGGCTCTTGCTTCTAGGCTCGGTGGCGTTTGCCTTTGGCCCCTGGATCGGGAAACGACTGCAAAGATATTGGCGGCCGAACACGGCTTTTCTATTGTCAGCCCAATTCCTGCTGGGAATTTATGGCGGTTACTTCGGAGGAGCAGTAGGAATCATGATGATGGCAGTCTGGAGCGTGATGGGGCTCAACGATATTCGGGCCATGAATGCCATCAAGGTTGTGTTAGTGGCTGCCGCCAACACCGTTGCTGTCCTCTGCTTCGCCTTTGCTGGTTCCGTTGCCTGGCGCGAAACCCTGGTGATGTTGCTGGCTGCGGCAGTGGGTGGTTACGTGGGAGCGCTGGTGGCCTTGCGGCTCAGCTCTTTTCAAATCCGGACCGGCATCAGCATCGTAAATTTTCTGGTTACGGCCGCATTTTTTTACACCCGGTTCTTTAAGTAATCGCGGCGGTCCTTACAGCCTGTCTCGCAATAAACTAATAACGTCATCCGCGGTGATGATCCCTGTGAGACGCTGTTCTTCGTCGACCACCGGCAGGGTTAGCAGGTTGTATTTATCGAACATTTCGGCCACGTCTTTATCTGATGCGCTGGCCTTGGCAAAGATCACGTGGTCGGGAGTAAGCATGCCCAGGCGGGTGCCTCCGGGAGCCAGGATTAAAGATACCAGCGGCACGGAGCCTACCAGCTTTTCCTGGGCGTCAACGAGGTAAATGGTGCTCATGGTTTCCACCGGACCTTCAAACGAGCGCAGACGGTCAATGGCGTCACCCACGGTGTGCTCCGCGGAGAGCGCGAGGTAATCAGTAGTCATGCGGCCGGCAGCAGTGTTTTCATGGAAAGCCAGCAGTTCGGAAACTTCCTGCCGTTCTGCCGGCTCCATCTCTTCCAGTATTTCTTCTGATGTTTCCTGGGGCAGGTCGCCCAGCAGGTCTGCGGCTGCATCGGGGTCCATTTCTTCCACGATGTCGGCGGCCTTGTCAGAATCAATCGAGCGCATGAGTTCGATCTGCATCTTGGGATCGATCTC
>DATCAX010000239.1:0-3607 GCA_036512375.1 Candidatus Angelobacter sp.
TCCCGAACTTCGCGAGATAGAAAGGCACCCATCGCCAGCCATAAGTGCGGTGGCATCCACCAAGTCGCAGGCAGGAACAGCCGCTACGGCATCACTTATCCCTGATTCTGTGCCCAGCCCAGGAGAAAGGACGCTGTGGCTGCTGATGGCGGCATGCGGATCGTTGCTGCTTTCGGCGGTGACCAGCCACCTGAGCCAAAACATCGCCGCAATTCCGCTGCTGTGGATCCTTCCGCTGACGATTTATCTGCTGACGTTTGTGCTGGCGTTCAACGGTGGAAAAATTTATTCGCGCCGGATGATGATGGGCTTGCTTCCGTCAGCGCTCGGCGGCGTGGCCTATCTGATCGTGGACACAACGACGGACGTTCCGATCATTATTTCCATTCCCCTGTTCTGCCTGACTTTATTCATCGGAGCATTTTTTTGTCACGGAGAACTTTACCTGCGCCGGCCGCCCGCGCGCTACCTGACTCAGTACTATCTGTTGATCGCAGCCGGCGGGGCGCTGGGATCAATGTTTGTCGGCGTGCTGGCGCCGGTTGTCTTCAGCGGAAGCTATGAGATGGCGTGGAGCCTGGTGTATATGGCTGCGCTGGCCGCGGCCTTGATGTGGCGAGAACACTGGGCCTGGCGCATCTTCTGGCCCGCAGTCGCTGTCGGGCTGCTGGTTGTGGTTGTCCTTCAGGAGCGTTCCGATAGAGAGAACGCAATCGTGCAGGTGCGGAGTTTTTACGGAACGTTGCGCGTTACCGAGGAAATGACAGATGAGGCGGGAACTTATCGCACGCTGATTCACGGAACCATCCAGCACGGGACGCAGTTCATGGCCAGTGAAGAGTTACGACGCATTCCCACCACCTACTACTCGCATAACTCCGGAGTGGGATTGGCCTTAGACAACTGTTGCAAAGGCCGTGCGCGCCGAGTTGCCGACGTAGGTCTGGGAACCGGCACACTAGCGGCTTATGGAACTCCGGGCGATATTTTCCGCTTCTATGAAATTGACCCGCGAGTTGAAATCATCGCGAAGAACGTGTTTACGTACCTGCGGGAATCGCAGGCGAAGATCGAAATCGCCCATGGAGACGCCCGCCTGTCCATGGAGGCGGAGCCACCGGAAAATTATGACGTGATTGCCGTAGATGCCTTTTCCGGCGACGCGATCCCGGTACATCTGATCACCGCGGAGGCCATCAAGCTTTACCAGCGCCATCTGGCGCCGGGCGGGATCATTGCGTTCCATATCTCCAACAATTATTTGAGTTTGGCTCCTGTGGTGCAGGAACAAGCGGACCATGCTGGCCTTCACGCAGTCATGGTGTCGACAGCGGATGATGATGACACCGGCGCTTTCAGCTCAGACTGGGTGCTGGTGACAGCGAACGAGAAATTTCTGGCCCTGCCGGAAATCGCTGATGCCAGCTCCAGGATCGAGCCCAAGCCGGGCCTTCGGCTTTGGACTGACGACTACAGCAGTTTGCTGCCGATCCTGAACCTGCGTCCGGCCCCCAAGAAGTAGGTTCTCCTACACCAATCGGCGGATTCAAACCCTGAAACTATTTTGATATCAAATCATCTAAAGTCAGGAAGTAACGAAGTCAGGAAGCAAAACAGGCCTCACAAAAATCAAAGCGATTGAGGAGAAACTATATGAATTCGAAATGGCAACTGCTGTTGGGACGAGTGCTATTAAGCGTGATCTTCATTCTGAGCGGTCTGGGCAAACTGCCGCATTTTCACGACATCGCGGGCATGATGGCGAGTAAGGGAATTCCGCTCGCGTCGGTGGCGCTGGTGGTCACGCTGTTCATTGAAATCGGCGGCGGATTGCTGGTGTTGACAGGTTACAAAGCGAAGTACGCGGCGCTGGTCATCGCACTATGGCTGATCCCAGTCACGCTGGTGTTCCACCATTTCTGGGGGATCCCGGCGGATCAACAGCAGGAACAGACGGTCAACTTCCTGAAGAACGTAGCCATCATGGGCGGCCTTCTGATCCTGGCATACGCCAGTCCGGAGAAAACCGAAGCCAAAGCATAAACGTCAAATTGGGGGGACAAATGATTGAGGTAAGACGGGGCAAAGAACGCGGCCATGCCGATCACGGCTGGCTGAATACGTACCATACATTTTCATTCAGCGATTATCACGATCCGAAGCACATGGGTTTCCGCAGCCTGCGGGTGATCAATGAAGATTGGTTGCAGCCGGGATACGGCTTTCCCACGCATCCGCATCGTGACATGGAGATCATCACCATGGTGCTGGAAGGATCGCTGGAGCACAAAGACAGTATGGGCACAGGCTCAGTGATTCGTCCGGGCGAGGTGCAGAAAATGAGCGCTGGCACCGGGGTGCGCCACAGCGAGTTCAACCACTCGAAGAGCGAGCCGGTCCATCTCTATCAGATATGGATACTGCCGGAGAAAGAGGGCATCAAGCCGAATTACGAGCAGAAGGCGATTCCAGCGGAAGAGAAACAAGGCAAGCTTCGTCTGGTGGCTTCGCCCAGCGGAGGGAATGGCAGCAATGCGGTGAAGTTGTATCAGAACGCCGAGCTTTATACCGTTGCGTTAGGCAAAGCGGAGTCAGTGGAGCATGAGCTGAGCGACGGGCGCTATGCCTGGGTCCAGGTGGCGCGCGGTGCAGTGAGCGTCAATGGCCAGGAACTCAAGGCCGGCGACGGAGCAGCGGTATCGAAGGAAACGAAGCTTGAAATCAGAGGCAGCGCGGATGCAAGTGAAGTGCTGTTATTCGATCTGGCGTAAGCGGACGTTGGGGTGAATCGACGGGGTTTGTATTTCCAAAGTTGCGAGAGGGGCCAGGAACGTCAGGGCCCCTTTTTGCAATCCGGGTGCCCGGTCCGTTCCGGTCGGAAACGTCCGCGACTGGTTGCGACGCGCCTTCCCGGCCCATGGTGATAACGCATCCAGAGACCAGCAAAGTTGGAGAGCTCATACAACACTGGCCCTAACGGGCACCGATCAGGTGGGCGTGAGCGTAGTATTTGGGCTTCCTCAGAAAACCAGCACTTCCTCTGATTTCTGCCCCACAAGTTCACATTACTTTCGGTGCAATCCCTAGTCCTGCACTGCGTCCTTGGTAACATTTGAGGTTAAATCGCGAACCGTGTGCATTAATACCACAATAACTTGTGGTGCTATGCCGTTTGTGTCGCAGGATTTAGATGTCTGACCGGCCAAAAGCTGGTACTAGCCCCAAAGATACCCCCCAAACACCGGAAGAAACCGGAAGTTACCTATTGACCTTGCCTTTTAAGCCGGATATAACTCGCATCGACCTGAAGTTTTCCCCCCCGAGAAGACCAAGGATTTCTCCACAGGCCTCAACGAAGGCCATCAACTCACTGTGGAAAGGCTACACATTATGGCGGCAGATTCGCGTGAGGTAATGAACATCCGGCAGGCCTCGCAGTACCTGGGGGTCAGTCCGGACACGCTGTACAAATATGTGACCGAAGAGAAAATCCCTGCCTTCAAATTGGGGAACCGCTGGAAGTTCAAGAAGACGATTCTGGACCAATGGATGGAACAGAAGAGCACGATGAACATGAGCGGAGCCAAGAAAAAGCCGAGAGCGGCGA
>DATCAX010000240.1:0-2551 GCA_036512375.1 Candidatus Angelobacter sp.
CCACCCCTCCTGGCGCTGGCTCAAGATGTAGGCGTGGCATGCTTCACGCTGGGCGTCCAGAGAATTGAAGGACTGTTCCAAGCCTTCTTCGGACGATTTCCGGGTGTAAACAGCGCATCGCACCGGAGCTTTGCGTTCAGCGTTCATCGCCCTCTCCGTCCGGCGGATACTTTTAAGCCAAAGAATAGGGGGCCTGACCACCGGGTACCGGTAATCAGTCGAGCGATTTCCGACAGGCTGGCATACCACTGGCCGTCATATTCGAAGCCGGAGTTGGCCACGGTTACCTTGTAGCTCTTTCCCTGCCATTGCCGAATCAGGCGAGTGCCGGGTTTGATTGCCCGCGTGTGGGGAATCGGTGCCTGGGGATCTCTCTCAAACGCGCTGGTAAACTGGCGCAGGCGGCGGCGAGTCGCGGTGCTGAAGCCACCCAAGGCTTGCTCCTGAATTTTGTAGGCCAGAATCCGAACGATCAGGTCCCGGCGAGTTTGCTCAGGCGGTGGTGCTCCGAAATGCTCCCGCCAGAGCGCACCCAGCGCGGCTTTGTTCATTTCGGGCAGGGAATTGAGCTGTTCCGAGACGTCCATTTCTCCAGTCGCCATCCTTATATATAGGGATATATACGGTCAGTACATTGACGCTCTGGTTGGGCAGACAGTCAAGCCCGTTGTGGGACTTACTTTTCATAGATTTACGGTGATTTTGCTGACTATTGCTGGCTGAGATCGGAGTCGATTGCCGCACTCCTCTGCTGGAGATGTCAATGTTCTCGTGAGCTTCTACTTTCTGATGAGGGTAGGATCGTCGAACTGGCGCGGCAAGCAATGGCCGCGTCGAAAGACCTTCGGCTAGTCATCACAGCTCGAGATCACATCGTTGGGCCTTGGTTATTGGTTAAACGATGTGCCCCGTCTAAACGTGCTTCCGCCTCAGCACCGCTCAGACGCCCAGCGTTTCGACATGGGGCGATTCATACGTTTGTGACGCATTGGGCATCAGGGTTTCGGCTTTTCGTTAGGAATTCAGCGTAATTCAAATGGAGACTTGGTCGCGATGCCGACACCGCTGCCGCGCTGAAAGAATCGATCTCAGTTGCTCGAAGGAAGAAATAACGTCTCACTGTGCGACGATTCTTACGAACTCCATTGATGCTCGATGAGTTTTTTGACCATAAGGGTTTTCGTCGGTATTCACTCTACCCCTTTGTTTTCCGTAGCTTTCATCCGGCAAGACTGATATAAATCTCCGCAACTTGGCAATGATTTACAGCTCTTTGTCTTGCGACGAGTTGGTGCGCGCCTGTGCTGAATCGGGAGAGACCGAAGCATGGCAGGAGTTTGTACGCCGTTTTGAAAAGCTAATCAGCATAGTAGTTTGGCGTGTCGCACGTCGTTATGGAGAAAATAATAGCGATCTGGTCAAGGACCTGGTTCAGGAAACCTATGCCAAGGTCTGCGATAATGACTGCCGTATCCTCCGTGAATTCAAACCTCATCATCAGGATGCATTTTTCGGTATGCTAAGAGTCACTGCGACCAATGTCGCTCGTGACTACTTCCGCGCATGCACCACCGACAAGCGTGGTTCGGGCATAGCAGATATCGAACTTACTGAAGCGGAAGGATTTATTTCCGGTTCTCATTCCGGTCCTGATGATATGGAGCGTCAAATCCTATTGCAGGAAATTGGCGAGATATTGAATAGCGTCTGCCCCATGGCTCGTGATCGGGAAATCTTCTGGCTCCACTACCGCTATGGGCTTACCGCCAGTGACATCGCAAAGATTCGCAGCTATGGACTAACCGACAAAGGTGTGGAGAGCATTCTTCATAGGCTGAGAGGCCAATTGCGTGCCAGACTTGCAGGAAAGGCGTCTGCCGGGCAGCTAATCTCCAGAGCCGAAGGAATTCAGGCAGAAAAACCGTTGTCAAAAGGAGAGGGGCAGCTATGAGGCCGGCGGACGCGCATTTAAATCCGCAGGAATTCGAAATGCTGCTCTTCGGAGCAACTGATTCGGGAAGTGACAACGGCACTCCATCGGCACAGGCAGAACAGCACCTGAACGGGTGTGCGGCTTGCCAATCTATGGCGGAAAGATATCGCAAGGCCGAAGATGCTCTCAGGAACCTGGAATCTGGAAATAAAGCCTTAACCAGAGGGCGGCCGGCCGTGCGAAGTGCTGAGTGTCCTGCGGAGGAAGTATGGCTGTCGCTGGCTGCTGGATTGATTGAAGAAGATAAAGCCGCACTCTATATTTCTCACGCTGCTACATGTGACTGGTGCGGGCCGCTGCTAAAGGAATCAATGGAAGACCTGGCTCAAGACGTAACGCCGGAAGAGCAAAAAATACTTGATGCCCTTCCGACCGCATCACTCGACTGGCAACGCGAGATGGGAAGAGAGCTCGCCAGAGCTGCCGGTGCATCGGTTGGGAAAAAAGAAAAACAAAAGTTAAAAAAAGATCATTCCGGATTTGGATGGTGGCCGAAGTTGGCATGGGCAGGTGCAGGTTTGGCAGTGCTTGCGGCGGTCGCGTGGTTTACGTGGCTGA
>DATCAX010000241.1:0-3870 GCA_036512375.1 Candidatus Angelobacter sp.
TGTACGCAGGCAACAGTGCTGGCGCAATCAGCTCCGGTAGAAAAATTTGCCAGTCGCGTTGTGCCTGAAGCAATCGCAGCCAGCATGGCATAGCGGTGTGAAATCGATTTGTCGCCGGGCAGCCGCAAGGCACCCAAAATGTTTTTTGCCGGACGGATGATCACCAAATCTTTCTCCCGTGAAAAAAATGTTTCGGAGTTGCCTGTCAACACTGAAAATATTATTTGTGGAATCCTTACTTAAATACAACTCCCATATTTCATAAACACTCTCATTGTCAGCACTCGTGCGGAAGCACGATGCCAACAAGAGGTACTTCCGGTCAGGCCCTGCCCCCTCTCCTGGAGTTGCTCTTCGGAATCCAAGATTAGCAGGTTGCTATGAAGACCCCTCGGGCGATCGTTCTCTCACTCGGATTTGTTAGCTGCAGTCTTTACCTCTCGGCACAAAGAATGAGCATGGATCCTTCCCAATCGTCGCAGTCGCCGTTTTCCAGTCAGAGTGCCCATTCAGGGATAAACCCCGCTCACGCGGACAACCGCTCAATCGGCGGCGTTATTCAGGACACGCAAAACAATGGGCTGAAAGATGTGCGCGTTGAACTCAGGGACGCGAATGGCTCAGTTATGGGCTCGGCCTACACCAATGCGTCCGGACACTTTGAGTTCAACCGTATCTCCCCGGGAACTTATACAGTGGTTGCGACTTCAGGGCTGCAGCAGGCCTCAGAGCGGGTGGACGCAACTAATTTTTCCAATATGGTGAGTGTTCGCATGGGCGGCGCTGGTAAACCGACCGACGGAGTGGACGGCAATTCCATCTCGATTGCTCAGTATCGAGTGCCCGCAAAAGCTCGAGAAGCTTATCGCAAGGCGCATGAGGATGTCGAAAAGGGAAAGATGGACGATGCCGGCAAACATCTGATCAAGGCACTGGAACTCTGCCCTAATTATGCTGACGCTTTAACCTTGCGCGGAGTGCTGGAATTGAACCAGAGAGATTCGCAGGCCGCCATCGCCGATCTTGATAAAGCTATCAAAACCGACGGCAATTACGCCATGGCTTACATGGTGATGGGCTCGGCTTTAAATATGCAATCAAAGTTCGATGAGGCCATCCGTAGCTTGCAGCGCGGTGAGTCTCTGGCGCCTAATTACTGGCAGGCATATTTTGAGATGGGGAAGTCGTACATTGGCAAGGCCGATTACCCTGCCGCGCTATGGCAGTTGGAGCGCGCTGAAAGGCTGGCTCCCGCGGACTATCCGCTTATTTCCTTGCTGCGTGCTCACGCGCTTCTCGGGATGAAACAATTCCCTGAAGCCATGGCCGCATTGCAGGCATACCTGGCGAAAGACCCACAAGGCCCCAACAGTGCGCAGGCGCACAAAATGCTGGAACAGGCCCAGTCATTCGTGGCCAGCAATAAATAGTCGCCGCGATTGATAAACGACGACCGGTAGACCATAGGCCACCCTTAAGCAGGGTGGCTTTCTTTACGTGTTGCGTACTTGATCCTGTGTACTGGCCGGGGCTGTTAGCATTAACGGTTCTTCGGGGATAATGATCCAGGCAGCGCAGTAAGCTAACGCTCCCACTCCTCCGCACACCACACATACCACCCACACAATGCGGATCAGCGTGACATCAAGGTCAAAATACTCCGCAAACCCCGCACATACACCGGCGATCTTGCGGCCCTGACGCGGACGCATCAGCCGGTCGCGGGCAATCACGCCTCCAACCCGCTTGCCGCAATAGGCGCAAAGGTTCGAATCGTCAGGAATCACTTTTCCGCAATAGTTGCAATACATAGCATTTCCTCCGTCAGACGGCGTTGGCCCATCAGGATAAAGCCCTACTGCTGATGCAATCGCTATTTTATGATACGCATTTCTGCTCGCCGAAGTTCACACAGCGTTGGGGAAAAGAACGTTTTGCTGGCTGCAGCGCAATGCTTGGCCCCGAGCCACTACTGTTTACGCACCTTTCGGCAATCCCTCAATTCGCCCAAAATCGCCGCTTTTTGGCGGTAGAGGCTCGATTTAACCCACGCCATTGCCTTTAATTTCCGTTACCTAGGTAATAAGGATGGTCATCCGGGGTAAGGTTTCATCTGGTCTCTTTTCGGGCAGTTTACCTGATATCTAAGCAGAGCTGGAAACGCTACAACAGTCGTGCTCCCCCGCATCCGACGAATAAGGATACGGAAAAGAAAATTATGACCAGACCGCTCAAACCAGTCAAAGAGTTCTATACCGAACCCGAGGCCGCTGGCTATCTCAACATCCCTTTAAATGAGCTTTATACGCTCCTGGACGAGTACATTTTCAATGATGGAAGCCCGCGCCCGCAGGACCTTACATTCTGTGAAGCCGATCTTGTGCTCCTGGGTTTTTGGGGCAAGACCAGGGACAACCCGAAGGTCCTTCGGATGCCCAGGCGTCGGGAAGCCTGAACCTTTTACAACGTAAGAATTTCCAGGTACATTGTCCTGTCGGCCATGGTTCGTATGTAAGTCATTGCATGGCATAGGGTTACGCACTGCTCGCCTTTGGCACTTGATTTGCCCCTAATACGGCAAGACTAGGGGTTTTCCAATGGCACAGTTGGCACCAAATTACGAGGAGCGGCAGGAGTTCTGGAAGCCTGCGGTAGCTCCCCGGCAGGAAATATCGGCGGCTGAAATCACTGACCAGGTCTGCCAGGAGTGCGGCACGGACTTTGTTCTTGGTTCGCGTTTCTGTTATGTCTGCGGTTCAGACAGGCATGCCAATCTTGCCGCAATTTCCGCCACCGAACTGCGCGCCTGGATTGATTTTGCCTCGCTGCGTGAAGCGCTGGGGCAGAGCAATGCCTCGTTGGTTGCGTTGATAATGGGATTCGCCTGCGTAATCGCGGCAATTGTGACCGGATTTGTCTTCACCGCTACCACCCTGCTCGATTGGCAAGCGGTACAGTTATGGCGCATTGAGTGGCTGCTGGGTGCGGTGGCGATGTTCGCGGCCGGCTTCCTGCTCAAGAAGAAATAAGTTTTCTCCCCTTAAAAAAGAGCGGCGCGCGCATTCGCCGCTCTTTTCTATTTTTACCCACGCTCAGTGCTTGAGCTGGCTTAGCCCTCCGGCAACATCCTGTAGAAAATGCGAGATCATTCCCGGTCTTAAACTCTTCTGCCATTGCGCCATCCAACCCAGCCGCGGCAAGGGCAAAGAGCAGCCATTCGCTGGCGATTGTCACCAGATAAGATGTGGCCCGCGTTGCTCCAAATGCAGGTAATCCGTGCCGATGCGCGCCCCATACGGCGAGTCCGCCCAGCGCAAGTAAAAACAGGGCAGTATGCCAGAGCGGAGCGATGAGATTTGGAGATAACGGCGCCGGTTGCGCTAATGCGGGGGCACTCATATTTGGGGTGTCGAGCATTGGACGGTCGTCGCCCAGGTAAGAAAGCAAAACAGCTGCCGAAAGGCAGCCGTTTTGCTTACCGCGGAAAGAATTTTGTTCGGTTTAGCTACGCGGTGGTTTGGCAGTACTGCTACCCATGTCACTCGGTGCGGGAGGGTTGCTGGGTACGGTTGAGCCAGGCGTCGTTCCGGTTGGACTGCTGCTTCCAGGCTGGCACGGATTGGCAACGGTGGCTGAAGTCCCGCTTGGCCGCGAAGCCGAGGCTGTCGTGGTGGTCGAGGTACTGCCAGCTCCGCTGTTCGCGGTTGCGGAAGTGCTGCGCGTCGTTGAAGGCGTGCTGCTGGCAGTCGTTGAGGTTCCGCTGGTGCTGCTATTGGAAGGCGTGCACGGCGCGACAGTCGTCGAGGTGCCGGTCTGGGTTTGGGTGCTTCCCTGAGTCCCGCCGGTTACAGATCCCGCGCTACCCGCGAC
>DATCAX010000242.1:0-2052 GCA_036512375.1 Candidatus Angelobacter sp.
TTCAGCCCGCTCTGCGCAACCGCAGACTCCCACAGCAGCACCGGTTCCTACACCAGGCACCATTCCCATTGCCGATGGCCCGCATGTCCAGATTCCGAAGATGAAATTTGGCAGCGTCGAAATCAGCCGCCTAGTGCTCGGCGTCAACCCGCTCTATGGTTTTGCCCACTACAATAACAACTTTTCCAGCGCGATGAGGGAGTGGTACACCCAGGACCGCGTCTGCGCGGTGCTCCATCGCGCCGCAAGCTTTGGTATGAATGCCTTCAACTATGTGAACATGGGACGCTCCCCGCAGGACCTGGCGCGGTTCCAGTCCGAGGGCGGCCACATGCACCTGATCATCCAGGTGACGGCAAAGGACGATGAGGCCGCGTTGGTTCGGGATCTCAAACCGCTCGCACTGCAGAGGCGGGGCGAGGAGATCGACATTGCCTTCCGCAACGGCACCATGGCTGCCGAGAGAGAGTGGTGCAAACGGGCGCGCGATTTGGGTGTACTGGTTGGCGTCGGCACCCACAAGCCGGAAGTGATCGAATTGGTCGAGGAGCAGGGATGGGATATTGATTTCTACTCCGGCTGCGTCTACAACCGCACCCGCACCGAGGAAGAGTGGAAGCAGGTACTCAACGGCCAGTTGCTGGAAATGCCTCGCGAAATCTACTTACAAAGCGATCCGGCGCGCATGTACAAGGTCATGCGTCAGACTCCTAAGACCTGTTTTGCATTCAAGATCCTGGCAGCCGGGCGCATCGCCGACGGCGGCGTGGCTCAGGCCTTTCGCACCGCTTATGCGAGCATCAAGCCCCATGATGGCGTGTACATCGGCGTATTCCCCAGGGACAAGGATGAGATCAAGGAGAACGCCGAAATCGTGCACGGCATCCTCACAGGCGCGTGAGACGAATGCTGCCTCGCTGCACTACCCTCGCCAGCTTTTTGATCTAATCTCGCCGTTGCAGATCGTAGATTCCGGAGGGGGCCGGGTGCTTCAGTCCCCTTGATCTCACCTAGCCGACCAATACTTCGGCAGGCTGCTCTACCTGCGCCCCCAGCAGACGGACCACATGGTTGACGATTATCAGGTCTTCCGCCGGAGGAATCACGCGCACTTTTACCGGCGAATCTTCGGCCGAGATGACCGCTTCTCCGCGCACATTGTTCCGCGCCGGGTCGAGCACAATGCCCAGGGCGCCCAGTCTGGCGCAAATCGCCGCGCGCGATGCAATGTCGTTCTCGCCGATCCCGCCGGTAAAGACCAGCATGTCGAGCCCGCCGAGCTCTGCAAAAAAGCTGCCAATCCACTTCACGATGGTCAAGTTGAACTTGTCCACGGCCAGCTTCGCCTTGATGTTGCCGGCTTTGATGGCGGTGCCCAGTACGCGCATATCGTTGGAGAGTTCGCTCATCCCCTGCAGGCCCGCCTTCTTGCTGGTAATAGCCTCCAGCTGGTCTGCCGCTTCGGTCGCACTCTTGCTTCTTTCAGCAATCTTCCGCAGGATGAAAAGCAGGACGCCAGGATCGATGTCTCCAGTACGCGTGCCGCTGACGATGCCTCCGGTAGGCGTCAAGCCCATCGAAGTGTCAAGGCACTGGCCATTGCTTATGGCGGAGATGGAAGCCCCGTTGCCCAGGTGAGCGACTATAAGTTTCTCCGGCACGTTGGGTTGCAACTGGTGAATGATCGATTCGTACGAAATCCCATGGAAGCCAATTCGCCGCACGCCCAAGGCTGAATACTCCGCCGGAATCGGCATGTGGGTTACGACTTCCGGCATCGTGCGATGGAAGTAAGAGTCCGAGCATGCAAAGTTCGGAACGTCGGGGAACAGGTCCAGTGCCTGGCGCATGATATAAGCGCCGATGGGCGTGTGCAGTGGCGCCAAATCCTTGTACCGCTCCATCTCGGCAATCATCTCGGGCGTAACGAGCTGGTTCTCCTGCAACGTGGGTGCGGCACAAACCATGCGATGGCCGATAGCAGCCGGGGCAGGGAAGTCGCCTGAGTGCAGCAAATCGGCAATCATCTTGAACGCGACGGAGCGGGTGGGC
>DATCAX010000243.1:0-8126 GCA_036512375.1 Candidatus Angelobacter sp.
CCTGGAGCGTATCGGGGAAAAATCCGCGGCGAACCTGCTGCGTGAGATTGAACAATCCCGACGCCTGCCCCTGGAACGCGTGATCTATGGCCTGGGAATCCGCTTTGTGGGCGAGCGAACAGCGCAGTTCCTCGCCGAACATTTCGGTTCTATGGAAGCCTTGATCGCCGCATCGGTGGAGGAACTGAAGGACGTCAATGAAGTTGGCTCGCGTATTGCCGAGAGCGTCCATGAATTCTTTGCTGAACCTCACAACAAAGAGCTTGTCGGACGATTAAAAGCGCATGGTCTGAACTTCAAGGGAGAAAAGAAGCAGCGTGGCATAGCCCTGGCCGGAAAAACGTTTGTCATCACCGGCACGCTTCCCAACTATTCGCGTGAGGCGGCGAAGAAGCTAGTAGAGGATGCCGGCGGGAAAGTCTCCAGCGCCGTCAGCAAGAAAACGGATTATTTGATTGCCGGTGAAGAGGCCGGTTCGAAGCTGGAGAAAGCGCGTGACCTAGGCGTCCAGGTGATCGATGAGAGGCAGATGGAGCGACTGGCAAAGCAAGCGGAGTAAGGGCCTACAGGTTCTTCGGCTAAGGGCTGAGAACGTCAGGTAAAATCGAGGGCTGCGTGACACGAATCCCTTGACCGTTGGGAGAACTTGCAAGAATGAGCAAAAAAGCGTTGGTAACCGGAGTGACCGGACAAGATGGCGCGTATTTGTCGAAGCTCCTTTTGGAAAAAGGTTACAAAGTGTATGGGCTTCTCGCCAGGCGATCTTCTGATACGCAATGGCGTCTCCGACATCTGGGCATTGAGGACGAGGTGGACCTGATAGAGGGCGATTTAACCGATTTATCGTCATTAACGCGGTTGGTTTCTTCGACTGCGGTTGCCGAGGTGTACAACCTGGGAGCGCAGAGCTTTGTAGCAACATCCTGGCTGCAGCCCATTTTGACGGGAATGACGACAGGGATAGGCGCCGTAAATTTGCTGGAAGCGATCCGGCTGACCAATCCGGAGATTCGCTTCTATCAGGCCTCCAGCAGCGAGATGTTTGGCAAAATACAGGAGCCGGTCCAGTCAGAACGCACACCGTTCTATCCTCGCAGTCCCTACGGAGTGGCGAAACTATATGCTCATTGGATGACGGTTAACTATCGGGAAAGCTTCAAAACATTTGCGTGCAGCGGTATTTTGTTCAACCATGAATCTCCGCTGCGAGGAATAGAATTCGTTACGAGGAAAATCAGCGATGGAGTGGCCAGAATAAAACTTGGTCTCCAGAGGGAACTTCGGCTGGGAAACCTGGAAGCGAAACGCGATTGGGGCTACGCTGCCGACTACGTTGAAGCGATGTGGCTGATGCTCCAGCAACAGACGCCCGATGACTATGTGGTTGCGACCGGCCGCTGTACCAGTGTTCGCGAGTTCTGCCGCCTGGCCTTCAGCCGTGTTGGTCTTAACTACGAGAAGCATGTTATTACCGACAAGAAATTCGAACGGCCGGCCGAAGTGGACGTGCTGGTTGGCAATCCTGCGAAAGCCGACGCGGTATTGGGGTGGAAGCCCAAAACAAGCCTGGAAGACCTGGTCTCTATGATGGTGGACGCGGACCTGGTGCGGGTGGCGTCAGAACTTCAACTCGCATCTTCGACAATCCGGGCTAAGGAGAAGGGAGCGCGTTAGCAGGTTATAAGAAGCTTCCGTAAGCGTTTTGATCTCTCAAAGGAATGGTGATCGCGTGCCGTGCAAAACTGCATGCGATCACCCATTCGAACCTCAGTCTTGTATCGAGCCCAGAGGAGTAAAACGCGTCCTGATTTTGGACACTGTATAGTGTTTCACCAAGCCGCACCACTGCGAGTCTACCGCCTGCGGCAGGCCGATCACGCGCAAATCGAGCGCGAGGTTGGTGACGTAAACGAATTTGCCATCGTTACTGAACGCGGGGCTGGCAGGGAACAACAACCCATGCGGCAGGCCAGAGCGGTCAACGCCATTAAAGTCGCCAAGCCGGGCCAGCAGCTTGCCATTGGGACTGACGACGTCAATTTCATCGTTCTGATTGGCTGCCACCCAGAGATTGTCATGCGCATCGATTGCGATTCCGTCCGCGCCGTTGATGCTGTTGACGAACACAGACGGTTTTCCCGGCGTGCCCTGGGACACGGGGATTTGGACAACGGTGTCGTTTCCTGTGTTGGCGACAAATAGGGTCGTCTCGGCGTGATTGAACTCCAGGCCATTTGCGCCGAACGGAGGCACACCGGAGGTGGTCAACAGAGCGTCCGTAACCCATGCAGTCCCCGCGCCGCCATTTGCGCCTGTCTTCCAGATGATGCCCTGAAAGGAATCGGAGACATAAACGTTGCCCGCCGAATCAAACGTCAGGCCATTGAGACCCGAACTGCCGGTAACGGTCATGAAGACGGACGAGGCCCCCGTGATAGGATCGACGCGCAGCACCAGGCCGGCGCCAAAGTCAATCACCAGCAACGCACCCGTCTGGGGATGGAATGCGATCCCGAGGAGATGTGGCGATGAGCCCTGCACGCTTACGTTACGCAATAACTTGCCTTCGCGATTGAAAACATAAAGCTGTCCCAGCCCCGTGACTGGGCCCGCAGCATTGAAACCAAATGTCGCGACATAAATGTTCCCGTCCGGTCCCACGGCGAGCCCTTCCGGGCCAGAAGCTCCGTCCGGCAGCACGGCAAACAGCTCATCTGCGCCACGATTTGAACCGTTGCGATCTTCACCGGCCGCACGCAGCGGCCCCGCCATCGCGAATGACAAAAACAATACCGCTATACATGTCCTCTTCCAAATGCTCTGGCTGATTTTCATAGATCCTCCCATGTCCTTGGCGTTTATGGATTCCACAAATGAAATTCGGCTGAAGATTGTAGATCAAGCCGGGGCTACATGCACGCGAAAGACCTCGCGACTCGCAGTGGGAGAAGAATGGCGGATTCTGAAAATCGCCTAGACGTATGAAACTGAAGGGAAAGTGGTAGGCCCGGCCCGATTCGAACGGGCGACCCTCTGCTTAGAAGGCAGATGCTCTATCCACCTGAGCTACGGGCCCATATTATTTATTTTACCAGCGGAGGAGATTTATCTGTGGCCAAATTCTTCTGCGCAGTAATGTCGAATGAACCACTCCATGCCGGCGAGGGACTGAGACTTGAAGAATGGAATGATTGCCTTATAGTATAAACAGGCGATCTCGTAGTTCCACACCTAATGAAGTATTCCTGCACCTTGCGCATAACCGCAATAGGACTACCTCAGGAGAAAGAAAGATGGCAACCGTCACACCTCTTGAATCGTTTCAATTTCAAGCTGAAACCACACGACTCCTTCACCTGATGATCCATTCTCTCTACACGCAGAGAGAGATTTTTTTGAGGGAGCTGATTTCCAATGCTTCAGACGCGCTGGACAGGCTGCGCTTTGAGGCTCTGACCAATTCCGAACTGGTCCCTGACGATCACAAATACGAGATCCGTCTCAAGCCGGATTCCGCTGCCAGGGTCTTGACGATCAGCGACACAGGAATTGGCATGAGCCGACAGGAGCTGATTGAGAATATTGGCACCATTGCGCGCTCAGGAACGCATGAGTTGAGGAAGCGCATCAAAGAGTCGCAGTCAGAGGAAGGTTTTGCGGACTTGATCGGGCGTTTCGGCGTCGGTTTCTATTCTGCGTTCATGGTGGCGGACAAGGTGAGCATTGTCACGCGTCGGGCCGGCGAAGCTACCGCAATCCGATGGGAGTCAACTGGTGACGCTACCTATACGCTGGCTGAAGCGGAAAAAGCGGGCTGCGGTACCGATATCACTCTCCATCTCAAGCCGCCTGACGCCGAAAATGGAATTGAAGACTATACCGACCGATGGAAGCTGGCAATGATTGTCCACAAATATTCCGACTTCATCGCTCATCCCATTATTTATGAGGGCCCATCGCAGGAGCCTGGCGAAGCCGACGAAAAGGCCCAGGAAATCAAGATCGAAACCAAAACGCTGAACTCAATGAAGCCGATCTGGACGCGCAACCGCTCCGAGGTCAGCGAAAGCGACTACAACGACTTCTACAAGCACCTGGCCAGTGACTGGATCGATCCGCTCAAAGTGCTGCCGCTCAAAGCCGAGGGAACATTCGAATACGAGGCGCTGCTGTTCATTCCTGCACAGGCCCCCCCGGATCTTTTTTACCATGGTACGGAAACCGGCCTCAGGCTGTATGCGAGGCGGGTGATGGTAATGGAAAAGTGTGAAGACCTGCTGCCCCGATACCTTCGCTTCATCAAGGGAGTGGTGGATTCCAGCGATTTGCCACTCAATATTTCCCGCCAGCGCCTGCAACAGGACCGGCACATCACGCAGATTCGCAAATGGCTTACGAGAAAAGTTCTGGACGCTCTCACTGAGATGCGCGAGAAAGAAGCGGACAAGTACCACAAGTTGTGGGGTGAGTTTGGAAGGGCGTTGAAGGAGGGCGTGGGCTCAGATTACGAAAACAAGGAGAAGCTCCTTCCGCTCCTGCTGTTTGAATCGTCGCACGATCCCAAGGAGTTGACCACCCTGAAAGCTTACGTGGAGCGAATGAAGCCGGAACAGACGGAGATTCTTTACCTGACAGGCGAATCGCGCAAGGTGATCGAAAACTCTCCGCATTTCGAAGTCCCGAAACAGAAAGGCTATGAGGTCCTTTATCTCAGCGATCCGGTGGATGAAATGCTGGTCCAGCATCTCCATGAGTTTGACGGAAAGCGTCTGAAGTCTGTTACCAAGGGAAAATTCAACCTGGGAACGGAAGAAGAGAAAAAGGTGATTGAAGAGCAGGTCAAGAAGAAAGAGGAGGAATATGCAAGCTTCCTTCAGGCCAGCCAGAAAAAGCTGGACGAATACGTAAAGCAGATTCGGCTGTCCACGCGGCTGGTCGATTCGCCTGCGTGCCTGGTGACCGAGGAGCATGAGTATAGTCCCCATTTGGAACGGCTGTTGCAGAAGGGTAAGGGCGGCGGTCCGAAACAGCGGCGCATTATGGAACTCAATCCCGGGCATCCGATCGTCGCGCGTCTGTTCGACCGGTTCAGTGCCAACGGTGAGGACCCGGCGGTCGGTGATTCCATTGAACTTCTGTTCGAGCTAGCCCTGGTTGCCGAAGGCTCGGAGATCGCCGATCCGGTGCGCCTGAAAAATCTGACTCTGGAGTTGCTGCAGAAAGCGCTATAGGAATCTCGCTCACCGTTCGGTAACCGGCTGATTGCGGCTAAATATCGCGTTTAGTGCAAGCCTCGTGGAACGGAGCCAGATCCTTCTTCGTTTGTGCTCTCGTTGACCACATAGTCATAAAATTGTACTATTGGGTCAGCCGCCATGCCGACATTGGGAAAGCCCGCTAAATCTAAGAAACAGGTCGTGTCGGATTTTCGCCGTTCGGAAATCATTGACGCCGCAAGGACCATCTTCGCCGAAAACGGGTACATGGCAGCCACGGTGGATGAGATCGCCGCGCGCGCGGCCCTGGCTAAGGGCACCATCTACGTGTACTTCGAGTCAAAAGAGCAAATTTACAACGCGGTGCTGGCAAGTGATCTGGAAACATTGCGCCGGTTGACGCTGGAAAGAATTGCGGCAGGCAGCACCGTGCACGAAAAAATCACGGCATACATCCATGCCCGATTTGAATATTGCGAAGAGCGCCGGGATTTTTTCCGAATCATGTATATCGAGCCGTCAGGGTCTCCTGTCCTGAGCAAGGCGAAGGCCCGGGAGTGGCTGCGCGAGCCTGTCCGGCTGCTCACTCTGGCGATTGAGGATGCAATTTCCAGAAACCAGATTCGGCGTTGGCCGCCTGAAGTACTGGCATGGACGGTGGCGGATCTTACCACCGGAGCCTTGCAGCGCCGGCTTGCCACAGTCCCAACCACTACTGCGGGTGAGGATAGCAAGTTTCTGATTGATTTTGTTTATGCGGCGTTGTGCCTGTCCGCAGGTAAAAGTAGAAAGGACGCATGAGATGCGACCGACTGTTTCTTTATTTGAGTACCTCGCAAGGAGCCCGAAGCTTCTTCTCGTCTTGATGCTCGCGGCGCTCGGCGGCTGCGGAGGAGTAAAGGCCTCTGCACCTGCAACGAAACCGCCAGAGGTCGAAGTTGTCGACGTCATACAGAAGGACGTTCCTATCGTGAGCGACTGGACGGCCACTCTGGATGGCTTTGTGAACGCGCAGATTCAGCCTCGGGTTGCGGGTTATCTCACCAAACAGAATTACACAGAGGGCTCGTATGTCCGCAAAGGGCAAGTGCTTTTTGAAATCGATCCGCGGCCATTTGTGGCGATCTTGAACCAGGCAAAGGGCCAACTGGCACAGGCGGAAGCGGGACTCGGCAAAGCTCAGCAGGACGTGAAGCGCGACAAACCTCTCGCGGAAGCACGTGCGATCGCTCAAAGCCAATTCGATAATGACATTCAGGCCGAACTGGGGGCCAAAGCCGCTGTGGAGACGGCAAGAGCTTCTGTCGAGCAGGCCGAACTTAACGTGGGATTCACCAAGGTTACGTCTCTGGTGGACGGTATCGCAGGGATTGCGCAAACGCAGATCGGCAATCTGGTGAGTAATACTACAGTCCTGACTTCAGTCTCGCAGGTTAACCCGATCAAAGCCTACTTTTCCATCAGCGAGCAGCAATACATGGTGTCTCAGGGCGGAGGCAAGAGCGGTCCGCAGAAGGACGCATGGAAGGGTGTAAGACTCAAACTGATACTTTCTGACGGAAGCACTTTCCCACATGAAGGCGCGTTCTTGCTGGCAGACCGCCAGGTTGACGCTAATACAGGAACAATCCGCGTGGTGGGTTCGTTTCCCAATCCCAACAATCTCCTTCGACCAGGTCAATTTGGCCGCGTAGTGGCGGAAATGGGAACGCAAAAATCAGCGTTGCTGGTGCCGCAAAGGGCTGTCACGGAATTGCAGGGCAGCTATCAGCTGGCCGTGGTTGGCAGCGATAACAAAGTGAGCATCCGTCCGGTTAAGGTAGGACCGAACATCGGCAAGATGCTCATTATTCAAGACGGTCTGAAGGCCCAGGAGCGCGTGATTGTTGAAGGCCTGCAAAAAGTGAAAGATGGCACCGTCGTGACAACTAAAACGGCGAACCTGTAGAAGGGCGGGCTTCCGATGGCAAAATTCTTTGTGAACCGTCCCATCGTGGCAATGGTTATTTCCATTGTCACCGTTCTGGCCGGACTGGTTTCCATGGGTAAGCTGCCTCTGGCGCAATTCCCGCAGATCGTTCCACCCCAGATCATTGTCAACACCACATTTACCGGCGGCGATGCCACCACAATTGAACAGTCGGTGGCCACACCGTTAGAGCAGCAGTTGAATGGCGTGGACAACATGCTTTATATGCAGTCCACCAATGCCAATGATGGCACACTGCAAGAAACCGTGACCTTTGACGTTGAGAGCGATCCCAGCACTGACCAGGTCAACGTGCAGAACCGGCTGGCGCAGGCGCAACCGAATCTTCCGCCCGACGTAAACCAGTTCGGGGTGACGCTGCGTAAGTCCACCGGCTTTCCCATGATGCTTGTGGCACTGTATTCACCCAAGGGCACCTACAACTCCCTGTTTCTGGCGAACTACGCCAATATCAACATTAATGATGCGCTCTATCGCATTCCTGGCGTGGGAGAAGTAAGGATCTTTGGCGCTGGCGATTACGCCATGCGCATCTGGATCAAACCCGACGTTCTGGCCAAACTTGGCTTGACGGTTCCAGATATAACCAAGGCCGTACAGCAACAGAACAACGTAAATCCAGCGGGACAGGTAGGAGCCGAGCCGGCGCCGCCCGGAAATGAAATGACCTACACCGTACGGGCGCAGGGAAGGCTGATCACCGCGGACCAGTTCGGCCAGATTGTCATTCGCTCGAATCCCGATGGCTCCCTGGTGCGATTGAAAGACGTCTCCAGAATCGAACTGGGCGCCCTGAACTATCAGCAGGTGGCGCGCATGAACGGCAAGCCTACCTGCATCATCGTGGTTTTCCAGGCGCCGGGATCGAACGCAATCGCCGTGGCTGACGGCGTGCAGAAAATCATGGACGGGATGAAGCA
>DATCAX010000244.1:0-2483 GCA_036512375.1 Candidatus Angelobacter sp.
TTGGTAAACGCTGCGCGACTTATCCGGCCAATCTCTGCCCATTTTTATTTGGTGCCGAGTTTTCGGATCGCGAAGAGGATCTTGGTGATGCGGTTGGCCAGGCGGTCGAGGATGCGACGTTCACTGCCATCGGGAAGCGTACGGCGGAACATTTCCAGCACATGCTGTGCGGTCTGGAGTGAATGTTGCACTCCCGGCAAGTCAGCCTGTGGTCGCGAAGCGGCGGCGGCGACCTTGGGCGGCGGCATCAGATGGCGAGGCTGGGAGCGAGCCAAGTGGAATTCTCGCTGCAAGTCAGTCTGAGTGACTTCAGCGTAGAGCAGCGTCATTTTCGGCGTCGAGTGGCCGAGCAGTTTCATGAGCGCGGGAAGGCTCACGCCCGATCTCAGCATCTCAGTGGCAAAAGTGTGACGAAATTGATGTGGGACGATGGGTGCGGCGATGCCGGCTGCCGTCCGCACATTAACCAGTGCCGCGCGGAGTTCTACCAGGAGCACTGGTCGATTGTTGCGGCGCGCCAGCAACCGGCCGTCAGGCTCGATCGGGACCAGTGAACGGAAAAAGCGCAGCCGATGGACGAGTTGACAGACAAACGAGTCGACCGGCACCATGCGCTCGGTTTTCAGCTTTCCCAAGGGCACATGAAGGGCCCACTGTTGGGGACCGAGGGGGCGAAGGCAATCGAACGAGAGATCGACGCATTCGCCAATGCGCATGCCAGTGTGGCGAAGCAGCAGGAGCACGTTACTGGCGACATCGTTGCGACGCAGTAACTCCTGTTGGATAAGCCGATCCTGTTCGGGAGTCAAGGGGCGTGGCAGCCGAGCATCGGGCCGGGGAATGTCATCCGGATAGAGAAGGCGGAGCAAGACAGGAAGATCTTGGGTCCAGGCCAACTCCTCCAATAATCGGCGCAAGGAAATCGCGTGAAGGGATCGTGTGCTCTTGGCTAGCCGTGGCCACAGATCTGCCAGCCAGCCCAGAATGTGCGGATCTCGACGCAACTGCTGCAACGACTTTACTTCAGGATGATGAGTGCCGAGATAGCGCAGGAAGTAGTGCGCTGTGGTCTGGTAGCGACAGGTTGTAGAATCGCTCAGCGAGGTCGTCACCGATTCGGCGGCGCGGAGGAACAACTCGGCCAGCGGATGTTTGAGCGGACGTCGCCGTTTCATGACTTCGACGGTGGAACGGGTCGAATGATCTGAGCCACAGCGCGGGCGTATTGCTGGTAGACATCTTGCGGAGTGATGCGGATGTAGACCAGCGTGGTTTGTATCTGCGCGTGCCCCATCAGTTGCATGAGGGCCGGCAAACTGATTCCGGCCCTGATCATGTCTGTGGCGAAGGTGTGCCTGAATCGATGTGGGTTCGCCTTGGTGACGCCAGTGGTCTGGCGGTGATGGCGGAACAAAGAACGCAGTCCCTCGGGAGTCATCCGGATTCCCCGTGCGCGGCCCTTCAACGAAACAAAAAGAGCAGAGCCACAGTTGACGGGTCGTTCCAGGCGCACATAGTGATCCAGCAACTCGATGGCTTCCGGAGCCAGCGGCAGCAAGCGCACTTTGTTGCCCTTGCCGAGAACGCGGATCTGCGCCTCCGCCAGGATCAGGTCGTCGTGATTCAGTGACAACACCTCGCAGGAGCGCAGACCTTGCAACAACATCAGCCCGACGATGGCCAGATCTCGCGAGGTTTGGAAACTCGACCAGAATCGCGCCACTTCATCGATGGACAGCGGAATCACGACGCGTTGGGGGACCTTCACCCGTAAACGGCTCAGAGCGGGACGGGGACGTCCGTAGCCTAGTGCCGATCGTCGCCAGTAGAAATGCTGAAAGCCCGGTGCGATCTGAGCAGCCGCATCGGGAAACAGATTGCGCAGAGCACGCTCCACGACCCATACGCGGCGGTTGATGGTATCCGCGGCGGGCCGCGGTTCCTGGCCGGCTTGGAAGCGAACGTAGTCCAGAAGGGTCGAGCCAGCGAGAGCCTCTTCGGTGACGGCGTCGGTCTTGTGAATGTCCGCCCACCAGCGAACGAAGTGCAGCAGATCCAATGCATAGCTGCGCAGCGTGTGCCGGGCCAAGCCGCGGACGCAACTCTGGTCCAAATAGCGAGCGATCCAGTCTACCTGCTGGCCAGTCTTCTGAACGATCACGCGAAACGGACTCTGCGCGTTGTTCGATCCAGGTTGATGCACCATGGCGTAGGTCATGAGTGCGCCCTCTGCAACAAGAGCCGGAACTGTCGGGCATCTCCGCTGCCGCTGACAAAGAAACTGTTGGGGTCATGCTCGTCGGGAAGCTCCACCGGGAACGCCTTGCTTCCCTGGGCCCACAAGCGCTGCGCGATCTGTCTGGCAGCGCGTTGCCCGCTGCCGTTACGGTCGGAATCAAAGGCCAGATACACAACCCGCGCGATGCCGTCGCACAACTGGTGAATCTGCGTCGCATTCAGGTAGATCCCCATCGAACAGGTGA